>CALEWN010000194.1 GCA_937925385.1 uncultured Senegalimassilia sp. | reverse complement strand
CAGCGATTCTAGCAGATGAACCGGGGAACGCGGGGAGAGCGGCCCCAGTAAAGGCAGCGGAAATCGCAAGGTCGTGCGGGGGCCGCCCCCATGCGGGCTGCTGGTGAGGCCGCGTTCGCGTCATCAGGCGAAACCACGCCGCCGCCATTGGGCGGAACCGGGTAAGTGGCGGCTGGCGAAACCACGCCCACGCAAGCAGGTGTAACGCGAGAACGTCAGAGGGGGTAGGTTAACGCGTCTGCGCCATCGGGTGGAACTAAGCCACCGTCATCAGGCGAAACACGGTAAACGTCGTCGGGGGTAAGCGGGAGCGTCGTCCGCGGGCCGCACCTGGGAGCGCTCCTCCTGCCGATATGAAACAGGTTTCATAAAGAGCCACATAAAAGCGCGTTTATTGCAGAAAGACCCGCTCTTGGGACATGGCATGCGAAGATGTAGGGGGCATAACAGTTTCTTTACAACAGTAAATCGGTTCTCGTGTATTATTGCGTGATGGAAAACAAGCTGATGGCCCGTTTCACGCATCGTGTCGGGGCCGCCGCATCGTAAAGATGTCGTGCCACCGACATTGCGGCGAAACCCCATCAGCGCGTTTTTCGTAGGCTGGTACGCCCCAGGCGCGGCGGCCTGCACCATACCAGGGTGCCCTGAACAACATCGCGTTCGGTGTTCGTTGGCGCCAGGGGAATGAATGCGTTTTCCAACAGCCACCTGCCGCACCATGGCGGGCTGGCGCAGCCATCCCAAAATTCAGGAAGCCAAGCGGAAAGGGGCGGCCCATGTGGTACGTCGTGCAAGTTGAGACCGGCCGCGAGAAGACGGCATGCGACGACATCAAGCAGGCAGCCGAAGACGTGCTGGACGAATGTTTCGTCCCGCAGTACCTGACCGGCAAAAGGCGACCCGATGGCACCTGGATTCCTTCGAAGGAGCGCTTGTTCCCCGGCTATCTGATCTGCGTGACGTCGCAGGTAGACGAGCTGGCCGACAAGCTGCGCCGCGTGAGAAGCCTCACCAAGATCCTGGGAAACGACAACGCATTCATCCCCCTGACCGAAGACGAGCAAGCGTGGGTGCAAAAGGTCACCCAAAAAGACCAGCGAACCGTTGGGGAATCCGTGGGCTACATGGAAAACGGCAAGCTGGTGATCGTGGAGGGCCCGCTTAAGGGCAGGGAAGACTGGGTGCGCAAGGTGAACCATCGCAAGCGCCTAGCGTATCTGGAAATGCCGATGGGCGGCCGCGCCGTGCGAGCCCAAGCAGGTCTGCAAATGGTAAGCAAAACCCAAGGCAAACTAATGGACAGGGAAAAGTGAGCAGCGACAAAGCAAAAGACTATGTGAGAATAGCGCAATCCTCGAAGCCGGCTATGGTGCATCCTAGGCCATGCGTGGCGTTTCGTGCGTTTAAGCGCATTTTCGATATAACCTCAGCCTGTTTGGGCCTGGTGCTTTTGTCGCCGCTTTTGTTGGGAACGGCCTTGGCGGTCAAGGCGACAAGTCCTGGTCCGGTTATCTTCAAGCAGGAGCGCTACGGACGTGATAAGAAGCCGTTTGTCTGCTTCAAGTTTCGTTCGATGATGGCAGATACGCCTGCTGATGTTCCTACGCGTGTTATGCATGAAAACCAGTCGGTCATGACCCCAATTGGTGCCACGTTGCGCAAGACGTCGATCGATGAACTGCCTCAGCTTCTCAATATCGTTCGCGGTGACATGTCTGTAGTGGGCCCGCGTCCCATGATTCTGGCGGAATACGACCAGATTCAGGCTCGCGATCGCTATGGGGCAAACGATATTCGACCCGGCTTAACAGGCTGGGCCCAGGTCAATGGCCGTGACGGCGTAACGGTTGAGGAGAAAGCTCGACTTGATGGTGAGTACCGTCAGCGTATGGGGCTTGTGATGGATGCGCGCGTGTTCTTGCAATCCATTGTGGTGGTGCTTGGTCGTTTGGGTTATGCAGAAAGTGAACCGAAGGAGGAATCGGGGGTCGTGCGGTGCGCGGACGCCAAGGCGTCTGTCGTAGCTGCCAAGATTAACGAGTCTGCGTCAAAAGGACATTCGGCGTAATGCGGATTTTAATTATATGCGAACATTATTGGCCGCATACGGATGCGTGTGCGAAACGTATGCGAGTAATGGCGGAGGAGCTGATTTCGAGAAATCATGAAGTGATTGTGGTTGCTTCAAAAACTAGCATTCCGTCAAACGAAGTGGATTTGTCTGAGCATCCAGAAGCCCATTATTACGATACGTTTGCGATGAAGCAGAAGACTGTTCTTAATCGCCTTCGAAATAATCTTAGTGAGATGAAAAACGCTACGTCACTGGCGTTATCATTTGACCGGCCTGATGTTGTCGTTTGTACTACCCCTCCGTTGTTACTAACCATCGGGGCGAGAAAGGTCGCAAAGAGATTTAAGGCGAAATTCGTCCTTGACGTTCGCGACATCTGGCCTGATGTTGCTTATGAAATGGGTAGTTTTTCTCCGGGTGGACTATATGGCCGAGTATTCGAAAGAGTTGCGCAAAAAGCATACTTCGCTGCTGATTTGATTACTACCGTCTCTCCAACCAAGCAGAAGCACCTTGCAGCGAAAATGAAAGCATGCCAAGAAAAAGTAAAGCTCGCTCCAAACGGGCTTGATCTTGGTTTTTTGAGCCAGATTGAGCGTAAAGATATTATCGAGAAATATCAGCTGAAAGTCGATAATCCATGCGTCTATGTGGGAAATCTAGGGTTAGCTCAAGGCTTGTCAACGCTTCTCTCGATTGCGGAAGCAAACCCGTCAGATAGATTTTTGCTGTTTGGCGGCGGAGCGGAAGAATCCTTATTGAGGAGAGAAATCTCACGCCTGGGGTTAAGTAACGTCCAGCTTTGCGGAATGGTTGATTCCTCGGGTGCTTTCACATTGCTTAAGCATGCCGGATGCGCCTATGTGGCGCTAAAGAACTCGCGTATGACAGATAGCGTTCCGACAAAACTGTACGAGGCGTTGGGCTGTGGTTGCCCGGTTCTCCTCGCGGCGCAGGGGGATTCTGCTGCAGTTGTGGGCGAATGCAAGCTTGGGTTGGTTGTGCCGCCCGAAGACGGGAACGCTCTTGTCGAGGCATATCGAACGTTGCGACACACCGATTGGACAGAAGAAGCGCGCCAGTTTTCTGTTGAGCAAATTTGCAACAACCATTCGCGACAGCAATCGGCGAAAGACTTCGCTGATCTGATAGAAGGTCTGAAATAGGACGCATGAGTAAACTTGGTTTATATGCACGCACGATTAAAAGGATGAAGCCGACTCAGGTAGTCGGACGTCTTCATCGTACGCGCATTGTTGATGTCGGCGGCACGCCGCGATTAGCTGACGGTTTTAGTATTTTGTTGCGGGATACGGATCTAGCTGACAATTATTTAGAACGATTTGATGTCGATCTTCTGGTCAAATCCAATACGCTTCTGTTGCTGAATTCTGCATATGTCGTAGATTCAGAAGCATGGCAGATTCCTGAAGCTTCTCATCTATGGAATTTTAATCTTCATTATTTTGAATATGCAATTGCTCTCGGTGAAGCTTTTCGCAAAACTCAGAACAACGACTATTGGATGAAATTCAAAAGCCTTGTGACGTCATGGATAGGGTGTTGTAAATATGCGCAGGGGGATGCGTGGCATCCCTACACAATCTCTTTGAGGCTTGTAAATTGGCTGGTATGCAGGGATTTGTTCAAAGCGAATATCAAAGAAGACGAAGCGTTCGACGCGCTTATGCAAAACAGTATGTATTTGCAGTATCGTCACTTGCTCGCAAATCAGGAGAAGCACCTGCTGGCGAACCACTATCTGGAGAATTTGAAGACGCTCGTTATTTGCGCGCTTT
>CALEWN010000193.1 GCA_937925385.1 uncultured Senegalimassilia sp. | reverse complement strand
ACCCGCCAGAGTCTGCATTGCATCTATAAGCATTCGATATGACGCCTAAAAATGCAACAGATTGAATATAGGAGCCGCTATGGCTAACTGGGGTCTTACCCGCAAGCAAATCATCATGCTGATCGTGCTGGTGTTCGGCACCTTCGTCACCGTGTTGAACCAGACGGTCGTGGCGCCGGCATTGCCGTCGATTATGAGCGAGATGAGCGTCGACGCCGCCGTCGCGCAGTGGTTGACCACTGGATTCACGCTGGTCAACGCCATCATGGTACCCATCACCGCGTTTCTGACAGACCGCTTCACCACGCGCCGGCTGTTCCTTGCGTCCATGGTCCTATTCACCGCCGGCACAATGCTGGCGGCCTGGGGCCCGAACTTCCCCGTGCTACTTGCCGGCCGCTTGATCCAAGCCGCCGGCGCCGGCATCCTCATGCCGCTCGTGATGACGGTGCTCATGTGGACGTTCCCCATCGACCGCCGCGGCACCGCCATGGGCGTGTTCGGCATCGTCATCGCGTTCGCCCCCGCCGCCGGCCCCACCGTCGCCGGCATCATCATCGACCAGGCGAACTGGCACGTCATGTTCTGGATCATCGCCGTGCTGTGCACAGCCGTCATCGTGTTCGCCGCCTTCGCACTTGAACGTGGCGGCGAAACGAACAAGGACGTGAAGCTCGATGTTGCTTCCGTCGCCCTCTCCACACTCGGGTTCGGCGGCCTGCTGTACGGCCTGTCCGCCATCGGCAGCTACGGCGTGACGGCCGATTCGGCGGGCGGCGTGGTTATCGGCGCGATTGCGCTCGCGTTCTTCTTCCGCCGCCAGCTGCGCATGGAGCAGCCCATGCTGCAGGTGCGCGTGCTAACGAACCGCAAGTTCCTCATCTCCACCATCATCGTGATGCTCGTGCAAGGCGCGCTGCTTGCCGGCGGCATCCTCATCCCCATCTTGCTGCAGTCCTATATGGGATTCTCCGCCACCACATCGGGCCTTGTGCTGCTACCCGGCGCCATCATCATGGGAGCCATGGGACCGGTCGCCGGCCGCCTGTTCGACAAGCACGGCCCGCGCGTGCTGGCCGTCATCGGCACCGGCGTGCTGGCGCTGACCACCGCCACGTTCATGTTCATGGGACCGGGTATGGGGCTGATCACGCTCACGGTCATCTACACGGTGCGCCTGTTCAGCCTGTCGCTCGTGAACATGCCCATCTCCACCTGGGGCATGAATGCGCTGCCCGACAAGCTGATGAACCACGGAACCTCCGTGCAGAACACGTTCCGCCAGGTGGCGGGCTCGCTGGGCACCGCCGTCATCGTGTCCGCGTCCACCGTGGCCACCAACATGGTTTCCGGTTCGACCGATGCCGTGACCGCCGGCGTGTTCGGCATCCATGCGGCGTTCGCCGTGGCCACGGCCCTGTGCGTGCTGGGCTTCGTGCTGACCGTAGCGCTCGTGCGCAACAAGCCCGGCGATGAGGCGGCCGCCGACGAAGACAACGCGCACCGTTCCCTCATCGAGCAGATCATGAAGCGCGACGTGTACACGCTGCCCGAGAACGCCACCGTGCTCGAAGCCATGCAGCTGCTGGTGAACAACCATATCAGCGCCGCGCCGCTGGTCGATGCCGCCGGCAAGCCGACCGGCTTCATCTCCGACGGCGACATCATGCGCTACCTGTCCAAGCGCGGCCAGATGATCATGGACCCCGTGGTGATGATCGTGCAAACCGTGGATGCGTACTCCGACCACAAGGACTACGCCCACAAGCTGGAGCACCTTATGGGCATGAAGGCCTCCGATATCGGCGCGAAGGGCATCATCGGCGTCAGCGTGCACGCCGACCTGCCCGAAGTCTGCCGCGTGCTCGGCGAGAATCACCTGAAGAAGGTACCTGTGCTCGAAGACGGCGTCATCGTGGGCGTCATCAACCGCAGCGACATCACGCACTTCAGCATGGAGAAATACCTGGAGGAGCGCGGGGCGTAGGACGCGCAGGGACGCAATCCCCCGCGAAGCGACAGTCGGCAACGGCCGCCTGAACGCCGAACGAAAACCCGCTTTAGAGACATGAGTCAGGGGGCTCGGCGAGCGACCCCCCTGAACGCAAAAACTCCCGCTACCGCGCAATTCAATTTGCGGTTGCGGGATTTTTTGCAGCCTGGGCCCATACGACCTATACGGCAAGGCCGACCGTCAAGTGCATCATATAGAACGCGAAACGCATGACGAAGATGCCGGCGAACACCAGCAGGCACGCGACAAGCAGGCGAACAAGCACGCGCTTGGGGAGCGCAAGCTCGCCCCCGCCGTGCGCCACCGCTTCCCTCGACACAGTATGCATCGTGAAGGCGGCAAGCACGCAACCGGCAAAGCACATCAACGCGAACGCCAGCAGCATCGTGTGGTAATGCGGCACAAGATCGGCCGCCGCGACCACCGAATTCGCAACGCCGCCTAATTGCATGCCCTGCACGATATACACAACCGTATTCGCCGCAAGCGCAATGAAGGGCACCGTCATCAGCAGCAGGCCGAAACGTCCCGCAAGCGCACGCCATTGGGCGGCATATAACGTGATCGCCGCCAGCAAAGGCCCTCCCACCAGGGCATTCAGCCACAACGAGATTGGAACCATAGGCAAGCTCCAAGTGACGATGGTGTCGACGGAATATGCAAGGGACACCATCGCCACGAACACGATGCCCGTTGCCGCGATCATCGCCAGCAGCAGCCGTTGCAGCCATGCAAAAGGCTTGACCGAAAACGAGTACAGCCAATACGGGCCGCTGCACGCCAACAATCCCACCGCGCTGACGACTTCGTTCGAAAGAGGGCTGGAGGCCAGCTATATGAAGTCAAGGCCTGATTAACAACTCTTTGAGAACTATCCG
>CALEWN010000192.1 GCA_937925385.1 uncultured Senegalimassilia sp. | reverse complement strand
TACCCGCCAGAGTCTGCATTGCATCTATAAGCATTCGATATGACGCCTAAAAATGCAACAGATTGAATATAGGAGCACTTATGACGAACCTGAAATACACGGCCCTGCTGCGCGTTGCCGAAACCGGCAGCTTCACGCAAGCGGCGCACGACCTTGGATATTCGCAAGCAGGTATCAGCGGCATGATTTCCTCCCTAGAAAAGGAGATGGGCATGCGATTGATCGTACGCGATTACAGGGAAGTGCACCTGTCAGCCGAAGGCGAGGACCTGCTCCCATGGATCTCCAACGTTTGCAACGGAGAGCGGCAGCTCGCAAGCCGGATTGCCGAGCTGAGGCGCCTGGAGCGCGGCGTGGTGCACGTGGCCGCGCCCACCAGCGTCTCCACCCATTGGTTTCCCGGCATGGTGAAGGCCTTTGAGCGGAAATGCCCCGGCGTGGAGCTGAACCTGATGTGCATCGACGACGAAGCGAAGCTTGAACGCGCCCTATGGCATGGGGACGCCGACTGCGGGTTTTTGGTCGCGCCCGCGAAACGGACGCTTGCAGCCATCCCCTTGCACAGCGACCCGATCATGGTGTTGCTGCCGCCCAACCATGCGCTCGCGCATGCCGAGCGCGTCCCTGCGCGAACGCTTGCCGAGGAACCTTTCATCCAGTCGCGAAGCAGATCTTCACGGGAAGCGGAAGCGCTGCTGCGCAACAGCGGGGTGAAACCGCGCGTGCGCTTCGCGGTCGACAGCGACTACAGCGTCATGAACATGGTAAGCGAAGGGCTGGGTTTCAGCATATTGCCGGGCTTGCTGCTCGACGACGCCCCGTTCCCCTTGACCGTGCTCCCGCCGCATCTGGAGATGCGGAGGGAGATATCCGTTGCCGTGCGGTCCGCCGACACCGCCTCCGCCGCCACGCGGGCATTCGTGCAGACCGCACGCACTTGGGTAAGGCAACGCTACGAAGATCGGCAAGAGCGATAGAGGGGAGGCCCGCGACCGCGAACCGCCGCCAAACACCTGAAGGCCGGCGACCTGCCGACCACAAGCCGCCCCAAACGCCCGTAGGCTCGGCATTCCCCTTTCGCAAGCTGCCCTAAAAGCAGAACGGGCCCGGCAACTGCCGGGCCCGAGGTCATCATATACGCGTTCGCGTGAGCGCTATTCGGCCTTCTCGGCGAACAGGTCGGCGAAGGCGTTCAGGTTGTTGCCCCAACGGCGCTGCGCGCCCTTGGCGAAGGTCAGCGCCTCGGAGAGCGCCTCCAGCGAGATATCGCGACGCTCGCCCGTGGCACGGCGCTTGATCTCGACCTTGCCCTCGGTCAAGCCGCGCTTGCCCATGACGATCTGCAGAGGCCAGCCCATCAGATCGGCCTCCGCGAACTTCACGCCCGCGCGCTCCTTACGGTCGTCGATGACGACCTCCAGGCCCAAGCCGGCCAGCTCTTCGGCCAGCTTCTCGGCGGCGGGCTGCACCAGGTCGTCGCCGATGGCGAGCGGCAGGATGCACACGTGCGCCGGCGCCACGGACATCGGCCAGATCATGCCGTTCTCATCGTTGTGCTGCTCGATGATGGCGGCCAGGGTGCGAGACACGCCCACGCCGTAGCAGCCCATGATGAACGGCTGCTCCTTGCCGTCCTTGTTCATGAAGGTGGCGTTCATGGCGCGGGAGTACTTGTCGCCGAGCTGGAACACCTGCGCGACCTCGATGCCGCGCGCGCCCTTGAGCTCCATGCCGCACTTCGGGCAGCAATCGCCGGGCTTGACGGTGATGATGTCGGCCCACTGGTCGACCTTGAAGTCCTTGCCAAGCTGCGCGCCCACGTAGTGGTAGCCGTCCTCGTTGGCGCCGACGACCCACTTCGGCACGGCCTTCAGGCTGTTGGCCGCGATGACGAAGGCGTCCTCGAGCAGGCCGACCGGGCCCATGGAGCCCTTGTGCAGGCCATAGGCCTCCATGTCCTCGTCGGTGAGGATGGCGAAGCCGCCGGCTACGCGGGCCGCCTTCTCCTCGTTCACCTCATGGTCGCCGGGGACGAACAGCACGACGAGCTTGCCCTCGTCGTTCTTGCCGGAAAGCGCCTTCACCGTGGAGGATTCGGGGATACCCAGGAACTCGGCGAGCTCGGCGATGGTATGCACGCCGGGCGTGGCCACCTTCTCCATCTCGGGCACATCGTAGACCGTGGGGCGCGCCAGGCCCTCGCCCACCTCGTCGCTTGCGGCGTAACCGCAATCGCAGTACACCAGCGCGGACTCGCCGGCCTCGGCAAGCGCATGGAACTCGCAGGTGACCGCGCCGCCGATCTGGCCGGCATCGGCCTGCACCGGGCGGAACTCAAGGCCGCAGCGGGCGCAGATGCGCTCGTATGCCGCGTACATCCTGTCGTATTCCTCCTGCAGCGACTCCTGCGTGTCGTGGAAGCTGTAGCCGTCCTTCATGACGAACTCGCGGCTGCGCAGCAGGCCGAAGCGCGGGCGGATCTCGTCGCGGAACTTCGTCTGGATCTGATACATGTTCAGCGGCAGCTGCTTGTAGGAACGCAGCTCGGCGCGCACAAGCGCGGTGATGAGCTCCTCATGGGTGGGGCCGAGGCAGAACTCGTGGTCGTGGCGGTCGTTGAGGCGCATGCGCTCGGGGCCGTACGCATCGGCGCGGCCGGACTCCTGCCACAGCTCCTCGGGCTGGAGCATGGGCATGCGGATTTCCTGGGCGCCGCATGCGTCCATCTCCTCGCGCACGATGTTCTCGATCTTGGTCAGCACGCGCTTGCCCAGAGGCAAGAACGTGTAGATGCCGGCCGCCGTTTTGCGGATGAAGCCGGCGCGAAGCAGCAACTTGTGGCTGGCGATCTCGGCGTCGGTGGGGTCTTCCTTGAGCGTGGGAGCGTAGAGGGAGCTCATGCGCGTGATGTTGGCGTTGTTCATTTACAAGTCCTTTATCTCTTCCAGTAAAGCGTCGACGATGGCGCCTTCTTCCACTTTTCGAACGGTTTTGCCATGGCGGAACACCACGCCCACGCCCCTGCCGCAGGCCACGCCGATGTCGGCGTCGGCAGCCTCGCCCGGCCCGTTGACGACGCAGCCCATGACGGCCACCTTGAGCGGCTTGTCGAGGCAGGCGATGCGCCGCTCGACCTCTTGCGCCAGCCCGATCAGGTCGACCTGGCACCTTCCGCACGTGGGGCAGCTGATCAACTCGGGGTTGCGGCGACGCAGGTCGAGCGCGCCGAGCAGCGCCCAGCAGGCGCGCATCTCCGTGACCGGGTCGTCGGTGAGCGAGATGCGCATGGTGTCGCCGATGCCCTGCTCGAGCAGGATGCCCAGGCCGGAAGCGCTTTTGATGACGCCTTGGAACGTGGTGCCCGCCTCGGTGACGCCGATGTGCAGCGGGATGTGCGGGATATCGCGTGCCAACTGGCGGTACGTGCGCACCGTGGTCATGACGTCGTGGGCCTTCGCGCTGACCACCAGGTCGTGGAAGCCCCGGCCTTCGCAGTATTCCACGTACTGGCGCGCGGAGGCGGCCAGCTTCTCGGGAAGCGAAAGGTCGTCGCGCTCGGCCAGCGCCTGGTCGAGCGAGCCGGCGTTCACGCCGATGCGGATGGGGATGCCCGCCTGCCCGGCGGCATCGAGCACGGCATCGGTTTTCGCCAAGCCGCCGATGTTGCCGGGGTTGATGCGCAGCTTCGCCGCGCCGCGGCGCGCAGCCTCGATGGCGATGGTTGCGTCGAAGTGCACGTCGGCCACAACAGGCAAAGGCGATGCCTCGCACACGGCCTGGAACGTGTCCAGGCAGCTGCGGCGCGGGATGGCCATGCGCACGACCTCGCAGCCGGCATCGGCCAGCTGCTGGATCTGCGCAAGGTTGGCCTGCACGTCATCGGCCGGGGCGTTGAGCATGGACTGCACCACCACGGGCGCCCCGCCGCCAAGCGCCACGTTGCCCACATGCACCTGGTGCGTTTTCTGATTGGGACGCATAGCGTCCTGCGGCAACGGGCAGGCCGCGGCCCCCGAAGGAGCCGCGGCGCACGCGTTGCCCATGTTCTCGTTAGTTTCCATAGCGGCTATTCTACCAGCGTAGCGCCCCTCGTTGGCGAAACGTATACAAGCAACAGGCGAAGAAAAAGCCGACAAGGGGCGAACCCTCTGCCGGCTTATGCGATATACGGAACAAGAAAGCCGCCCCTATTGCCCGAAGAACGTCCCCGAGATGATGCGCTGCACATCCTGATTGACCATGACCAGGAAAAACATCAGGAACAAGGCCATACCGGCGGCACTCATGGCGTTCATGGCGCGCATGGAGACCACCTTTTTCGACAGCTTCTGGAACACCTCGATGACGAAACGGCCGCCATCAAGCGGCGGGATGGGCAGCAGGTTCATGATACCCAGCGATACCGAGATCATGGCCATGAACTGCATGAACGGCACCAAGCCCGCATCGGCGAACTGCTTCGACATCACGGCGATGCCCACCACCGAAGACGAGTCGGACACCGTTTGCGCCGCCGTTGCCGGGTTGAACAGGCCCGCAACCGCCTGTACGACCATGCCGATATAGGTGAAGCCCGCCACGATGGCGCGGCCCGGGTCCACCGTCATATGCGTGATTTCGCCCGATTGCATCCGCACATCGAAGCCGATGACGCTGAACAGCACCACGAACACCAGCATGGCGAACAGCAGGTTGACCGCGATGCCCGCCAGCAGGATGACCGAGCGCTTCCAAAACGGCAGGCTGCGGTATTGCTGTCGATATTCGCTCTCGAACAGCGCATGGGCATCCTCTACCGGGCGCGCCTGGCCCTCGGCGTAGCGCTCCGACGCGGGCTTGCCCGCTTCAAGCGCCGCGCGGATCTGCTTCTTGGAGGGGATGACCTCTGCGGCGCGATACGTGTTGTACTCGTCCTTCTTCGTGGGGCCCGTGCAGCTTCCCCAGTCCACCAGCTCATCGAGCGCCTTGAGCGCCTCGTCGTCGGAGATGCCGCAATCGCGCGCGATATCCTCCATGTTCGCCGTGCCCCGACGGTACAGCGCCGCCAGCACCGGCTCCAGATGCGGGCTCATCTCGCCCGGCTCCATGCCGCAAACGCGTGCATAACCGCCCAGCAAAATGGGCGTAACGCCGAACTTCGTGCCCCATTTCTTGAAGCCGATGTTCGGGCCCGGCATGCCCAGCATGAACTCGGTGACGCGCACGCCGAAAGCGCGCGACGCCAGATAATGGCCGCCTTCGTGGATGACGACCAGAATACCCAGCACGATAGTGCAGTACAAGATCATGAGGATGACGTTCAAAAACCGGCTCCTTGCCTTAGCTATGGACGAGACGAAGCGGGACTTCGCTTGATGACCCCGCACATTAGAATCCGCTTCATTATAAAAAGAGGTTCCGCCCCGTTACCGAAGCGGAACCATAACCACACGAAGCACGCGATTAACAGCTTGCGAATCCTAGCGCACGGACCTCCAAGCGGTTTCGCGGGCCCATGCGTCAAGGGCCTGCAGCTGCTCGAGGCTTTCAACCTTCTGCACGCCCTCGCGCTCGTGCGCGTCCATGACGGCCTCCACGCACTCGGCGATGCCCAGATAGCTGCCCTGCTCCGCCAAAAACGCTGCCACGGCCACCTCGTTGGCGGCGTTCATGACGCACGGCAGGGTTCCGCCCACGCCGCCCGCGTGGCGCGCAAGCTCCAAGCAGCGGAACGTATCAGTGTCGGCCGGAGCGAACTCCAGGCTTCCCAGCTTGGTGAAATCCAAGGGCTCGACGGGCGCTTCCCAGCGCTGCGGATAGCTGAGCGCGAACTGGATGGGGATGCGCATATCGGTGGTGCCCAGGTGAGCCTTCACGCTGCCATCGGTGAACTCCACCATGGAATGGATGGCGCTTTGCGGCTGGACCACCACGCTGATCTTGTCGTAGGGCATGTTGAACAGATGATGCGCCTCGATGACCTCCAGGCCCTTGTTCATAAGCGTGGAGGAGTCGATGGAGATCTTCGCGCCCATGCTCCACGTGGGATGGTTCAGTGCCTGAGCAGGCGTGATGCCCTCAAGATCGGCGCGCTTCCTGCCACGGAACGGGCCGCCGGAAGCCGTCACCCACAAGCGGGAGACCTCTCGCTCGGACTCGCCGAGCAGGCATTGGTAAATGGCTCCGTGCTCGGAGTCGATGGGCATGAGGGCACCGGCCGGGCCAACCGCGGGGGCCGTGCCGGCCGCGCGACGCTGCTCATCCACCTGCGCCGCCAGCGGCATGATCAGATCGCCGCCCACCACCAGGCTCTCCTTGTTCGCCAGCGCAAGGACCTTGCCTGCGCGCAGCGTCTCGTAGCTTGCACGCAGGCCGGCGGCGCCCACCAGCGCATTGACCACCACGTCCGCCTCGGGCAGACGCACCAGGTCGACCACGGCGTCCATGCCAAAACCCCACACGCCTTGGGCGCCGGCCTGCTCGCGCACCTCGGACGCGATTGCCTGGTCGGCCAAGCGCTCATCGCCCACGGCAAGGTTGCGCACGTTATGGGCGCGCGCCTGTTCGAGCATGTCGCCCACGCGCGAGTTCACCGCCAAGCCGACAATCTTAAGCTCGTCGGAATGCCGCCGCACCACGTCGACCGTTTGCGTTCCGATGGAGCCCGTGGACCCAAGAACAACGATGCGTTTCATAAAAGCCTCCGAATCATCCGCGAAAACAACTCGAGCCAACGCCGCTAGAACGTTGGCTCGTCCGATTTACCAGTTAAAAGGAATGCACCCGCCCGCTACCAGCAAAATAGCAGAGGCGACTGCCACCAAAAACAGGCTGTAGCAGCGGTCGAGCAGACCGCCATGGCCCGGCAGCAGCTTACCGGAATCCTTGAAGCCCACGTTGCGCTTGATGCGACTTTCGGCCAGATCGCCCAGCACGCCGCACAGGCCGCTGATCACGCCGAACGCCATTGCCATGGGGATGCTCAGGTTCAACCCGGGGATAAGCGTGAACAGGCACCAGAACAACGCCGATCCCACCAAACCCGCGAAAAAGCCTTCCCAGCTTTTCTTCGGTGAAACGCGCGGCGCCAGCTTATGCTTGCCGAACTTGCTACCGATCAGGTATGCGAAGGAGTCGTTGGCCCACACGCTGAAGAAGATGCCGAGCACCAACACGCCGCCCCACGGATGCGGCAGCGCCTGACGAACCACCACCAGGCCCGAAAGAAGAATGCCGCAATACGCCGCGCCGAAGAAGCTGACGCCCACATCGGGGATGCGGGCGCGCATCCAGAACACGTACCACACGATAAGCGCCAGCAGCAGCACAAGGCTGACCATAAGCGCGCCCGACAGCCCGAAGAAGTGCACGCTGAGCGGATACAGAGCCGCAGCCACGATGCCGAGCATCTCGTTGGGCAGCTTCGCGTCGGCGCGCAGCATGTAGTAGAACTCACCGGCGCAGATAGCCGCGGTGGCGGACAGCAATGCCAGCGTGGTCCATTCGCTCGCAAGAATGCATAGCACGGAAACGGTAACGTAAATGAACCCCGTACGGAAGCGAACCTGCAGGTCGGAAGCGTTCTTGAACTTCTGCGGCGTTTTCCGGTACGCGAAATCCTTAAAGCGCTCGCCACGCGAGCGCTCTTCCGCGCGCCGCTGCTCGCCGCCTTGCGGATTTCCGGACATTTATTTCACCGCCCCGAAACGCCTATCACGGGACTGGAACTCCAACAAGCAGCGCAAGAGCTCGTAGCGATCGAAATCGGGCCAGAGCACGTCGGTTGCCACGAACTCGGAGTAGGCAACCTGCCACAGCAGGTAGTTCGACAGGCGCATCTCGCCGGACGTGCGGATAACCACCTCGGGGTCGGGGATATCGGCCGTGTACAGCCCCTGGGCGAACTCGGCCTCCGTCAGCGGCGCCGTGGGGTCGCCGCCCTCGGCCGCCGTTGCCAGCGCACGACGCACGCACGCCTCCGCGGCATGCAGGATCTCCTGCCGCGATCCGTAGTTCACCGCGACGACCAAGGTCATGCCGGTGTTACCGCGCGTTTTCAGCCACGCCTTCTCGAAGGCCTCGCGCGTTTCGGCGGGCAGTGCCGAAAGGTCGCCGATGGTGCGCACGCGCACGTTCTCCTCGTGCAGGCCATCGACCTCGGCCAGCATGGTCTTGGCGAACAGGTCCATCAGACCCACGACCTCTTCCTGGGGCCGCTTCCAGTTCTCCGTGGAGAACGAGTAGATGGTCAGATAGCGAACGCCCAGGTCGGAGGCGCAGCGAATGGTCTCGCGCACCGCCTCGATACCGGCCTTGTGGCCCTTCAGGCGATTCAGCGCGCGCTTCTTCGCCCAACGGCCGTTACCGTCCATGATGACGGCGACATGCTCGGGGATTGCCTGCGGGTCCAGGGCAGCAGGGTCCAGGCCCTTGGGCGGATTCGGGAATATGTAATCAAGCGTCTTGTTCATGGGCAGCCTCTTACATAAGGGAAAAGCCAACCGGCGGGAAAACCGCCGGCTGGCACTAGGGAAACGCTCATAAGAGCCGGATATGCAACCCGGTTGGAACCTAAGTTGCAAGGAGATCGGAGACGCGCTGGGCGAAAACAGGGGCCGCTCCCCCACCATCGGCCCGGGCGCGCAGATGGCCGCAGTCGGCCGCGCCCGCGCGAACCGTGCGGACGCGGAGACCCGGGCGCCCGCAGCTCCGAGAAACGGACTCGCCGGCAGGCGAACGCCGCTTCTAGATCTCCATGACCTCGGCTTCCTTCTTCTTGAACACCGCGTCGACTTCGGCGACGTACTTGTCGGTGAGCTTCTGGATCTCAGCCTCGGCGCGACGCTGCTCGTCCTCGGGAAGGTTGTCTTCCTTGACGGACTTGGCGACATGGCTATTGCCGTCGCGGCGCGCGTTGCGGATGGCCACGCGGGCCTCCTCGGCGTACTCCTTGCACTGCTTCACCAGCTCGCGGCGGCGATCCTCGGTGAGCGCGGGGAATGGCAGGCGGATGACCGAGCCGTCGTTGTTCGGCGTGACGCCCAGGTCGCTTTCCATGATGGCGTGCTCGATGGCGCCCAGGACGCCCTTGTCCCAAGGCTCGATGACCAGCATGTGCGCGTCGGGCGTTTTTACGCCGGCCATCTGGTTGATGGGCGTGGGGACGCCGTAGTAGTCCACCTTGATGCGGTCGAGCACCATGGCGTTGGCGCGGCCCGTGCGAACGGTGCCGAAGGCGTTGTGCAGACCGTTCACGGCGCGCTGCATCTTCTCCTCGGTTTCAAGCATGATCTCGTCGATCATTTCGGTTCCTTTCCCTTGAGCGCCCGCCCTGCCCGGGCGGCGCGGAAGACGTTACTCTACGGTGGTGCCCACGTCCTCGCCCTTCAGCGCGCGGGCGATGTTGCCCTGCACCGTCAGGTCGAACACGATCATGGGAACCTTGTTGTCCATGCACAGGCTGGTGGCCGTGGAGTCCATGACGTTGAGCCCCTGCGAGAGAACCTCCATGTAGCTGATGCGATCATAGCGCTTCGCATCGGGGTTCTTCACGGGGTCGGAGTCGTAGACGCCGTCGACCTTCGTGGCCTTCATGAGCACGTCGACGTCCAGCTCGCAGGCGCGCAGCGCCGCGGTGGTGTCGGTGGTGAAGTAGGGGTTGCCCGTGCCGGCGGCCAGGATGACCACGCGGCCCTTCTCCATGTGGCGGATGGCGCGACGGCGGATGTAGGGCTCGGACACTTCCTGCATGTTGATGGCGCTCTGCACGCGGCTGAAGATGCCGTGGCGCTCGAAGGCGTCCTGCAGCGCCAGCGCGTTCATGACCGTGGCCAGCATGCCGATGTAGTCCGCCTGCGCGCGGTCCATGCCGTCGGTTGCGCCGGAAACGCCGCGGAAGATGTTGCCGCCGCCCACCACGATGGCAAGCTGCACGCCGTCATGCACCACGTCGGCGATCTCATCGGCCAGGGAATCGACCACCTTCGGATCGATGCCGTAGCCAAGGTCGCCTGCCAATGCCTCGCCGGACAACTTCAGCAGCACGCGCTTGTATCGGTATTCCTCGGCCATATACAACCTCCCGGTTAAATCGTAAAGCGTTTAAGCTTCCCTATCTTACCCGAAAACGGAAACGGCCGCCCATCGGGGCGGCCGTTTCCAGGCTTTTCACGCAAAGGACAAACGAGCAGGGCCTAGGCCTTCTCGATACCGTCGGCGTTGATGACCGCGGCGGGATCGTTGTACATATCGCGATCGAGGCCGCCAGTGAAGTTGGACGCCGTAACGCCGGCCACCATGGAGTCGCTGACGTTGAGAGCGGTACGGCCCATGTCGATGAGCGGCTCAACGGAAGCCATCAGGCCCACGATCTCGATGGGCAGGCCCATGGTGCCCAGCACGATGAGGCTGGCGAAGGTGGCGCCACCGCCCACACCGGCAACGCCGAACGAGCTGATGACGATGACGGCGATCAGGCCGATGATCCACGTGGGATCGAACACGTTGATGCCCACCGTGGGGGCGATGAGCGTGGCCATCATGGCCGGGTAGATGCCCGCGCAGCCGTTCTGGCCAATGGACATGCCGAAGCTTGCCGCGAAGTTCGCCGTCGCCGGATCGACGCCGAGCGCCTTGGACTGCGTCTCGATGTTCATGGGAAGGGCGCCGGCGCTGGTGCGGGACACGAACGCGAACGACAGCACGGGGAAGGCCTTCTTAAGATACGTCACAGGGTTGACGCGGTTGCCCGCCAGGATGAGCAGGTGCACCAGGAACATGGCGATGATGGCCACATAGCTGAAGATGATGAACTTGCCAAGGTCGAGGATAGCGGCGTAATCGCTGGTGGCGGTCACGTTCGCGATCAGGGCGAGCACGCCGTAGGGGGTAAGGCCCACGACCATCTTCACGATGCACATGACGATACCGTACAGGCTGTCGATGAGGCTGCTGAAGAACTGTGCCTGCTCGGAATCGCGGTCGCGCAGCTTCAGGTAGGCCAGGCCCACGATGGCGGAGAAGACGACCACGGCGATGGTGGACGTGGAGCGCGAGCCGGCCAGGTCGGCGAACACGTTGACGGGAATCATGGACAGGATGGTCTGCGGGATGGTGGTATCGGCGACCTTGTCCTGACGCGTTTGCAGGGCATCGAGCTTGGTGGCGTCAACGCTACCCTGCGTGAAGTCCGCCCCGGCAAGGCCCGACAAGGCGATGGTGGCCCAGCCGAACAACGCCGCGATGGCCACCGTGATCAGCAGGACGGCGAGCACCGATCCGCCGATCTTGCCCAGGTTGTCGACGGCCTTCGTGCGCGTGAACGCGCCGACGATGGCAACGAACACCAGCGGCATGACCAGCATGCGCAAAAGATCGATATAGCCGGTTCCTACCAGCGACATCCAATCGAGCGCGGTGGTGGCGGCATCGCTGCCGCGGCCCAACGCAAGCTGGATGCCCGCGCCCAGCACGATGCCCATACCCAAGGCCGTGAACACGCGGAACGTGAAGCTTTTATCCTTCGCCTTCAGATAGCGCAGCACCGCGATGAGCGCCGCGAAAATGACTAGCACGGCAAGCACCGGCCCCAGTACGTCGAACGACATGTCTCTCGTCTCCCTTTTTCGTTTCGAAGCGATACGACGGGCGGGCGAACCGCCGGGAAAACGAAACCCGGGGACATTCACCCGCCCGTCGCAGCTCCTGCTTACAGCGTGTCGCTTATTATGCGCCTACTTTACCTAGTGGTGCAATGGGCTTACTACGCTATTTTCAGACGGCCGGCTATCGGGCAAAGCGCATGCAAGCAAGTTGCTCGCCGCATACCAAGGACCCGCCAGCGCGCTAACGCATGGTAGCCGGCGGCGACGGGCTTCAACACCCGGAAAAATGGGAACGGCCCCAAAACAGGGGCCGTTCCCACGGGAAAAAGGGAAAAGGAAAGGAAAAGGAGGGGCTTTCGGCCCCACGCGAGACGCGCGGATCGCGTGCCTCGCGTGGGGCCGCTCGGCATTTTGCCAAGCGGCCCGAGAGAATTCGAAAAGAGCACCGATGCTAGGCCGCATCGCTTTTGCTGGAGGCCCCGCTGTTGTTCAACAGACGGTTGAGCAGCTCGCCGGAGCTGCTGGAGTTTTGCTGCGTGGACGCGGCTTGAGACGACTCGTCGGAACCCAACGTGACCTCGATCTGCTTCGTGTCGCCATCTCGGTTGACCTCCAGCGTGACCTTGTCGCCGGGGTTCTTCGAACGCACGTCGAGCATCAAATCGCTTGCGGAGTCAACGGCGTTGCCGTCGAACTTCGTGACGATATCGCCCTCCTCAAGACCAGCCTCCGCCGCCCCGGAACCGCTGCTGACCGCCGAGATGTAGGCGCCGCTATCGACCTTCAGGCCATAGCGCTTCGCATTCTGGGAGTTCACCGTGGAGAGGGACACGCCAAGCTGCGCGTGCGTGGGGGTTTTACCCTCGATGATCTGCTGCGCGATGTTGACCGCATAGTTCACCGGGATGGCGAAACCGACGCCCGAGTAGTTGCCGGAATATGAGGTGATCAGCGTGTTGATGCCGATGAGCTTGCCGTTGGAATCCACCAGCGCGCCACCGGAGTTACCCGGGTTGATGGCCGCATCGGTCTGGATCATGTTGGGGTAGATGGTGTAGCCGCTGGACTGGGAAGACGACCCGCCGTAGCCATATCCGTAACCATCGCTCCCGCTGCTTTCGGAGTTGCTCATGATCTGCGAGCGGCTG
>CALEWN010000191.1 GCA_937925385.1 uncultured Senegalimassilia sp. | reverse complement strand
CTGTGCAGCCTGTATTGGCGCCGCACGAACCTGCCCGGTGCGCTTGCGGGCATGCTCGGCGGTGCTATCACGGTGGTGGTTTGGCATAACTTCATCAAACCGCTTGGTGGCGTGTTCGGCATCTACGAGCTTCTGCCGGCCTTCATCATCTCGCTCGTATGCATCTTCGTTGTCTCTAAGCTTACGGCAGAGCCCTCGCAGGAGATCTACGACGAGTTCGACCACTACACCGAGGCGCGCATGGACGAGGATGTGAATCCCGCGGCTGCATAGTCGAATGCTACGCATATATAGGTAACGAAACGGGGAAGGGGCCTTGAACGTCCTTCCCCGTTTCCTGTTTTCGGAGATTTGCGTTAAAGCATACACGTGAACTGGTTTTATGAACGCAAGCACACAAGCGTTTTTCTTGCAACCGTTCTCCGTGCTATCATATGCGATGCTATTGCCCGTAATCACAGTACCTAAGCTCACTCTAGGAGGTTCTTGGATGAGCCAATCTATAATCGATCTCAGCAGGCGAGCATTCATCGGCGGCGCAGCGGCGCTTGGCGCCACGTCGCTAATCATCCCCGAGTTCGCATTTGCTGAAACGGCCGCTGAAAAGCAGGCCGAGGCGGATGCCGTTCGCAATCAGCTGGTCGGCTTGCAGGCCGATCTTGAAACTGCCGGCGAAAACTACTATGCAGCTCTCGACGAGCAGGAAAGCGCCCAGCGCTCCATGGAGGAGCAGCAGGTTAAGATCGACGAGACCACCGAGGAAATCGAGGGTCTGCAAGATCGCCTGAGCACGCGTGCCCGCAGCATGTACCGCTCCGGCTCCACCACGTTCATCGACTTCCTGCTGGGTGCTTCGTCTTTTGCCGAGTTCACCCAGAACTGGGAGTTGCTGAACCAAATCAACGCCAACGATGCCGATCTGGTCGATCAGACCAAGGCCGCTCGCGAGCAACTGCAGGCTGCCAAGGACGAGTTAGCTCGACAGGAGCAGCTCGCCGCTCAGAAGGCTGCAGAGTGCAAGCAGATCCACGACGAGGTTCAGGTTAAGGTGCAGAACGCCACCGAGCTCATGAACTCTCTCGACGAAGAAGCGCGCGCACTGCTCGAGCAGGAGCAGGCTGCGGCAGCAGCCGCAGCAGCAGCTCAGCAGCAGGCAGAGGCTGAGGCTGCAGCAGCGGCTGCCGACGGCAACGGCGGTGGCAGCAACGATGGCGGCTACAGCGATAACCAAGGCGGCGGCAACGACGGCGGCGGTGGCGGCAGCTGGGGCGGCGGCGGAAGCAGCAGCGGCGGCAGCACCATCGTCTATCCCAGCGGCGGCGGCTCTGCCGGCGACAACAGCGCTGCGTATTCCTACGCCTGTTCACGTATCGGCTGCCCCTACGTATGGGGTGCCGAGGGACCGGATTCGTTCGACTGCTCCGGTTTGGTCACGTGGGCGTATCGTCAGCTCGGCATCGAGCTGCCGCACCAAAGCGAGTCTCAGATGGCTCGTGCCACCCGTGTGGTGTCTGTCAGCGAGGCGCGTCCTGGCGACGTTCTGTGGCGTTACGGCCATGTGGGAATCGCCGGCGGCTACGGCGGTACCCCGTATGTGCATGCGCCTACGTTCGGCGCATATGTGCGCAATACCGACTCGCTTTCGTGGTCGAACTTCACGAACGCGTTGCAGTTCTAGACGGCGTAGGTTCTAGAAGACATAACCTGATCAGCACGTAATCGGGGGAAGGCATATAAGCCTTCCCCCGATTTGTTTTGGGCATGTGACCGATGGACGATGCGCAATTCCGGAAGAAGGAAGTGATGAGATCCAATAGGCGCAGAGCCTTCATTGCGGGATACCGCAATCGATGCCAGGGTAGAGGAAGGGAACTGCTCTAATGGCGTCAGGGCCGAGTTGCCATAAGCTGAACAGGGAAAACAATGCCCGCTATGCGAAGGATGTAGCTCTCTAGATGCAGGAAAAGGTCCATCTTTCAAAAAAAGTTGAAAAAAGGGGTTGCCACAACGTCCACTATCCCGTAATATACTACCTCGCTTGCGGAGCTCACGACAGCGAGCTTCGGAGTGGAACGCCTGCTGGAAAGCTAAAAGGCCAACAGCAACGGGTGAATGAGGATTCAAAGCTTTGTGAAGGTTTGAAGAGGATACACCCGGGGCCGTGTAAAGGGTTGACACGGTTTCTCAGCTAGCGTATGATTCCACTGCTCGCGCGTTCGGGTTCTCACCGATCCGCAAGCAGGCAGCTTGATAAATGCACATGAATTAAGCAGCGAAACATGGGCGTGTGCCCGAGTGGTTAAAGGGGACGGGCTGTAAACCCGTTGACTCTGTCTACCTAGGTTCGAATCCTAGCGCGCCCACCATCTTTCGCCTGTGTAGCTCAGTCGGTAGAGCACTTCCTTGGTAAGGAAGAGGTCGTCGGTTCAAGTCCGATCGCAGGCTCCAGCTTTTTGGCGGTGTAGCTCAGTTGGTTAGAGCACACGGTTCATACCCGTGGCGTCACTGGTTCGAATCCAGTCACCGCTACC
>CALEWN010000190.1 GCA_937925385.1 uncultured Senegalimassilia sp. | reverse complement strand
GCGTTGCCGGTGCGTGCCGGCAGGGTTTTCTCCTGGTAGGATACGGGTACGGTATCAAGCGAGGAGGGGTTCCATGAAGTACAGGCGTTTGGGCAGGACCGGGCTTGAGGTCAGCGAGATCGGCTTCGGCGCGGAATGGATGCCGGGCGATGACCAGGAGAAGGTTTCCCGTTTGGTGGATTTCGCGGCGGAGCAGGGCGTCAACATCGTGGATTGCTGGATGGCGGACCCGGCGGTGCGCAGGGCTTTGGGCAACGCCGTCTGCGCGCATCGCGACAAGTGGATCGTGCAAGGTCACTTCGGCGCCACCTGGCAAAACGGCCAGTACACCCGCACGCGCGACATGGATGCGGTGGTCCCGGCATGGGAGGAGCTGCTGGCTTGCTTCGGCGGGCATATCGAACTGGGACTGATCCACTTTGTGGACGCGGTCGCCGAGTTCGAACGAATCATGGACGGTCCGTTTATCGAGTGCGTGCGCGCCGAGAAGGCTGCCGGGCACATCGATCACATTGGCCTTTCCACGCACAATCCTGAGGTTGCGCTGCGGGCTGCGGTCACGCCGGACATCGAGATGATCATGTTCTCCATCAACCCCGCTTACGACATGTTGCCCGCTTCCGAGGATATCGACGATCTGTTCAAAGACGAGTACCAGCCCGGCCTTGAGAACATGGACCCGCAGCGCAAGCGCCTGTACGCGCTGTGCGAGGAAAACGGCGTGGGCATCACCGTCATGAAGCCGTTCGCGGGCGGGCGCCTGTTTGACGCCGAGAAATCGCCGTTCGGCGCGGCGATGACCCCCGTGCAGGCTTGCCATTATTGCCTAACCCGCCCCGCGGTCGCCTCCGTGCTGGCCGGGTTCAGGGACATCGAGGAATGCGCGGGCTGCTTGGCGTACGAAACCGCCGATGACGAGGCGAAAAACTACGCGTCCATCTTGGCTAGCGCGCCGCAGCACGCCTATTTCGGCAACTGCATCTACTGCGGGCATTGCCAGCCTTGCACCGTGGGAATCAACATTGCCGAGGTGAACAAGTATTCCGACCTGGCGCAGATGCAGGATGAGGTGCCCGCATCCGTTCGCGACCATTACCTTGCCCTTGAGGTTCGCGCCGGGGACTGTACCGGGTGCGGCGCCTGCGAGGCGAACTGCCCGTTCGGCGTGCCCATCGCCCAGCGCATGGAGGAAACCGCCGTGTTGTTCGGCGCTTAGCGGGGAAGGGGCGTGTCGGGGGCCTCGACGCGGTTTCCGGCATGAGGGACTTCGGCGGGATAGGCCCGTTGGCTGATCGTCCCCATGTCGAGCGGCCTCACAATTGCGGCGTGCCGATCTGTTTTGCGACTTCAGAGCAATGAGTCGATGCTGTATGACCAGGCATTTCTCCCTATAAGATTACATGTGGCGAGCTATTGCTCGCTTCAAGAGAATATTTTCGTTCGCGATTATATGCTCTTGCAAATATTATCATCGTCTGTGTATAATCAGCGAAATGACAGGCGCCCCTTCGCATGCGAAGGGGCGCCTGGTGGTATGGGGACAAAAAAGAAGGGAACCAGTATGAAAAAGATGAAGAACCGCCTGACAGCGATTGCGGCCGTGGCGTTTGCCGCCGTGCTTGCCTGCGGCGTGCTGGCCGGATGCTCCTCCGACAAGGGCGAGCAGAAAGCCGAGCAGCCGGAGCAGACCGCTGCTGCAACCCTTGAGGGCAAAAGCCTCAACATCTATTGCGGCGCCGGCATGACCAAGCCGTTCCAGGAGATTGCAGATGCTTTCAAGGCCGAAACCGGCTGCGAGATGAACATCACCTTCGCGAATGCCGCTCAGATCCAGACGCAGATCAACACCACGCAGGAGGGCGACTTCTTCATCGCCGGCTCCGCCGACGAGCTCAAGCCCGTCAACGACTTCGTTGCCACCAGCACCGACCTGGTCAAGCATATCCCCGTCCTGGTGGTGCCCGCCGACAACCCCAAGGGCATCCAGACCGTCAGCGACCTGGTGAAGTGCGACACTCTGCTGCTGGGCGACCCTGAGTCCACGCCGATCGGCAAGATCGCCGTCAAGGCCATGACCGATGCCGGCATCATGGAGCAGGTCAAGGCTTCTGGCGCCATCACCACCTCCACCACCGCCCCGCAGATCGCCGAGGCGCTGGCCAAGGGCGAGGGCGACGCCGCCATCGTGTGGAAGGAGAACGCGGGTAAGGACGGCCTGACCATCCTGGAGAACTCCGGCATGGAAAACTACGTCAAGACCGTGCCCAGCGCCGAGCTGACCTGCGTCGCCGATGCCGATGCCGTCAAGGCCTTCTCCGAGTTCCTGCAGACCGAGACCGCCAAAAGCATCTGGACCAAGTTCGGCTACGAGCTGGTGTAACGCATGTCCGCGGCACCTGAGCCAAAACGTCACAGAGGCCGCAAGCGCAACATCTTCCCGGCATTGTGCATGCTGGTAACGGGGATGGTGCTCCTGTTCATCGGGAGCGCCATCTTCGCTATTGTGGCGGGCGGCATCTCGCATTTCGGCGAGGCCATCAGCTCCGAGGAGGTGTTGTTCTCCTTGCGCATGAGCGTGACCACCTCGAGCATTTCCACCGTCATCTGCCTGCTGCTGTCGCTGCCGACCGCCTATGCGTTGTCGCATGTGGCGTTTCCCGGCAAGCGCCTGGCCGAGATCTTAATGGAGCTTACGCTGTCGCTGCCTTATATCCTGCTGGGCTTCGCCTTGCTGCTGATCTTCTCGTCGCCGCTGGGCAAGGCGCTCAAGGAGGCGGGCTTTGCCGTGGTCTTCTCGCCTGCGGGTATCGTGTTCGCCCAGATGATCGTGAACCTTCCCTTCGCCATCCGCATGATGCGCACGGCTTTCGCCGGCGTTAACCCGCGTGTGGAGTTCGTGGCGCAGACCTTGGGCGCCATGCCCTGGGACGTGTTCCGCACCATCATTGTGCCCATGTGCCGCAACCAGATCATCAGCGCGTTCGTGCTGACCTGGGCGCGCGGTATGGGCGAGTTCGGGGCGACGCTCATGCTGGTGGGCGTGACGCGCATGAAGACCGAGACGCTTCCCGGCAGCATCTACCTGAGCATCTCGACCGGCAACACCGAAACCGCTATGGCCACGGCCATGATCATGCTGCTGGTGTCGGCGTTCACGCTGGTGGTGGCGAACGTGCTCGACCGTCCCACGGGCGAGAGCCGCGTGGGAAGGGCAGGCAAGGGATTGGGCTTGAGACGCATGAAGGCATGCGGGGAATGCGAGGGAAAACGATGAGCGGCGGCAGCATCGAGATTCGTGACATGGTGGCGCGGCGCGGCAGCTTCTCGCTGCGCGTCGACGACTTACATATCGAGCCGCACGAGATATTCGCCATCGTGGGGGAGACGGGCGCCGGCAAGACCGTGCTGCTCGAGGCGATCGCCGGTGCGTTTCCGCTGGAAAGCGGCAGCATCTTGCTTGACGGCAAGGACATCCGGTGCCTGCCTGTGCAGCAGCGGCGGCTGGGGATCGTTTACCAAGATCACGCGTTGTTCCCGCACATGACGGTTGCCGAGAACATCGGCTACGGCCTGAGGATGGCGCGCGTTCCCAAGGCGGAGGCGGCGCGCCGCGTAGAGGAGATGCTCGACCTGTTCTCCATTCGCCATATCGCCGACCGGTACCCCGGCATCATCAGCGGCGGCGAGGGCCAGCGCGCGGCGTTGGCGCGCGCCTTGGTGATGCAGCCCGAGATCCTGCTACTTGACGAGCCGTTCTCGGCGCTCGACCCCACCACCAAGAAGCGCATGTACGAGACGCTGCGCGACGTGCACGGCCGCTTCCGTTGCACCGTGGTGTTCGTCACGCACGATTTCAACGAGGCGTGCAGCCTGGGGCATCGCGCGGGCATCATCCTGGACGGCTCGCTGCAGGCCGTGTGCCCTGCCGACGAGCTGTTCACGCGCGAGTTCTGCCCGCAGGTGATGGCGTTTCTGGGCCGTGGCTAGCGGTATCATCTTCAAGAAGGAAAACCACGCGCTAGGAAGCGCAAGGAGGAGCCATATGTATATCCCGGACAGCTATCTCGATGAGCTTATCGCTTCCGACATCCCCAGCGGGATCGACCTGACCACGCATGTCCTGGGCGTCGGCGCGCAGCCGGGCCGCATGGAGTACTACACGCGCGACGCGGCCCTGCTTTGCGGGACCGAGGAGGCCGCCCGCATCTTCAGTCGCTTCGGCTGCACGGTGGCCGAAGCGCTTCCGAGCGGCACCGTGCTTGCGCCCGGCGACGTGTTCATGACCGTTGAAGGCCCTGCGGCGGGCCTGCATATGGGCTGGAAGATCTGCCTGAACATCTTCGAGTACTATTGCGCGCTTGCCACCAAGGCCAAGCAGATGGTGGACGCCGTACATGCCGTGAACCCGCTGTGCGAGGTGCTTTCCACCCGCAAGCTCATGCCCGGCACCAAGCCCTTCGACGTCAAGGCGCTCACGCTCGGCGGCGCCTTTCCACACCGTTTGGGCTTGAGCGAGACGGTGCTTGTCTTCGATCATCACCTGACCTTCTACGGCGGGCTCGAGAAGTTCATCGCCGACTTGCCGCAGCTTAAGGCGAAGGTGTGCGAGAAGAAGCTGTTCGTCGAGTCAAGCGTCGAAGACGCGGTGCGCCTGGTGGAAGCCGGCGTTGACGGCGTGCAGCTTGACAAGGTGGCGCCTGAGCAGGTCGCGCAGTTGGTGCCGCAGCTCAAGGCCATCAACCCCCGTGTGACGCTCGTCGCCGCCGGCGGCGTCAACCTGGGAAACGCCGCCGAGTACGCGGCAACCGGCGTGGACGGCCTGGCAACCACGTGCTTGCACTTCGCCAAACCCCTCGACATGAGCGTGCGCATGAGCACGCTGTAGGGAAGTGCCGGGTTTTTGCGTGCCCTTACTTGAAGATGACCCATTTGCACAGGCAGAAACCCCAGATGCCTTGCATCGCCATGGTGATGAACTTCCCTGCCATCTCCGGGCAGCCGAATGTTACGGCTGCCCAACCGATGAACCAGGTGCCGAATAGGAAGTTCCAGACATACAGGGCGATGAACATCGCCACGCTGCGCCAGAAGTTGCTCGATGCCTTGAACGTGATGTTGCGGTTCATAAGGAAGTTGAATGAGCCGGAGCATGCGACGGCGATGCCGTTCGCGATGCCGGTCGGCAGCGCAAGCTGGGCAGCCGCGAACACGCCGAACTCGACAAACGTCTGCATAATGGATACGCCGTAGTACATGAACGCCTGCCGAATGCCCTGGGCGAGGGTCGATCGATCGGGATGCTCTTCCGTGGCATGGACCTGCGAGTTGCCGGTATGCGGGGTGTTGGATTTCATCTGCAAGGCGCTTTGAGTCGAATCTCTATTTCGCGGGGATGATCTCGATCCACTGGCCGTCGGGGTCGGCGATGAAGTACAGGCCCATGCGGGGGTTCTCACGGATGATGCAGCCCATCTTATCGTGAAGTTTATGGAAGGCGTCGAAGTCGTCCACGGCGAAGGCGATATGGGTGTCCTTGCCGCCGTTGTCGTAGGGCTCCGCCTGCCCGCGGTTCCAGGTGAGCTCGATTTCGAAGGGCGCCTCGTCGTTTGCCATGAAGGTGTTGGTCCAGGAGCCGTCCTCGGGGCCCATCTCGCGCACCACCTTCATGCCTAGCGCCTCTTGATAGAACTTGATGGTTGCTTCCTTGTCCAGCACGTGGGTGCAGCGATGGACGAACTTCGCTTTCATGGCATGCCTTCTTCCTCGATGACAGTCAGTTACATCGTATTGGGATGCTAATACAATCCGGCCGCTTTCGATGGCGAAAAATCAAAGGAGATAACTAGGAAATGGGGGCGTGATTCAAGCGTTTTCGCGGGTCTCAAGGGGTTTTCTTCTCGATTTCGCGGGCAAGCATGGGAAAAGCCTTATGAACGGTATGGACGGGAGATGGCGTTGGAGATGCCGAAAGGCCTTATGCTGCCTGGAAAACAGCAATTAATAGTCTACCCTTTTACGAAAACATGAGGAGTAGTACGCTCTCTGCTTTATTATGTCCATTGCAAATCGGTCCCTATTCATCAGAAAATCCCTAGTGTGGAGTTAATCACTAAGTGTAGATTAACAGCTCTTAAGGGGAGGATGCGGAATGAAGGCTACCGATCAGATTAAACGCGCTGCAATGATGAAAACCATCGGCTATCTTCTCGATGATCCCGAGAGGAACATCGTCAAAATCATGGACATGGTCGACAAGGTTGCCCCTGCCGATTTGTTCCCGTCTCAGCGCAAGGCGTTTCGCGGGGCGATCGATTCCAAGAACAACTGGTATCAGCTCATCATGCGCGTTATGGACCTGAATCCCGAAGTGCGCGACGACCTTATTAAGAACCTTATCGTGGATGGCAACCTTATGGCGTGGCCGCGTCAGGAGGAGATGCGCAAGCAGCACCAATGCAACATCCCTTGGGCGATCCTGCTCGACCCGACCAGCGCCTGCAACCTGCACTGCACCGGCTGTTGGGCCGCCGAATACGGGCATAAGCTGAACCTTTCGTATGAAGATATCGACTCCATCATCAACCAGGGCGTGGAGCTTGGCATCCATATTTACATCTACACCGGTGGAGAGCCGTTGGTGCGCAAGAAGGATCTTATCCTCCTGTGCGAAGCGCATCCCGATTGCAGTTTTTTGTGCTTCACGAACTCTACCCTTATCGACGAGGAGTTCTGCCAGGAGATGATCCGCGTCAAGAACTTCGTGCCGGCGATCAGCGCCGAGGGGTCCGAAGAGACGACGGACGCGCGACGCGGCGAGGGCGTTTACCAGAAGGTCGGCCATGCCATGGCGCTGCTTCGCAAGCATGGCTTGCCTTTCGGCGTGTCGGCCTGCATAACCAGCGCCAATGCCGACACGGTGGGTTCCGAGGAGTTCATCGACTGGATGATCGAGCAGGGTGCCCTGTTCTGCTGGGTGTTCAACTACATGCCGGTGGGGATGGCTTCCCCGGCTGATTTGATGCTTACCGTCGAGCAGCGCGAGCGCATGTATCGCTTCGTTCGCGAGATGCGCGAGAAGAAGCCGCTGTTCCTCATGGATTTCCAAAACGACGGCGAGTTCGTGGGCGGCTGCATCGCGGGCGGGCGGCGCTATCTGCACATCAATGCCAACGGCGACGTTGCCCCGTGCGTGTTCATCCACTACTCCAACAGCAACATCCGCGAACATACGCTGCTGGAGGCGCTGCAATCGCCGATCTTCATGGCCTACCACGACGGCCAGCCCTTCAACTGCAACCACCTGCGGCCCTGCCCCATGCTCGAAAATCCCGAGCGCCTGGCCGAGATGGTCAAAAAATCCGGCGCCCGCTCCACGGACATGCAGTCGCCCGAGGACGCGGAGCACCTGCGCCAAAAATGCACCCCCTATGCCGAAGCCTGGACCCCCACGGCCGAAAGGCTCTGGTCCGCCTCCGGCAAAAAATAATCCCTCATCCCTGCACAAGCCCGCGGGACCCCCCTCCCGCGGGCATTTTTATGCCCTGCGCGGCATAAAGCCTTGATTTTTTCATATTTTTAGTGTAGAGTAGTCATTCAGCGTCTTGATGCGCCCGATTGGGGGTATATCCTTGTCAGAACCCAAAAAGCAAAACTACCTGCACGGCGCGGCCATCCTCGCTGCCGGCGTCGTGATTATGAAGATCCTCGGCTTCATCTACAAGGTGCCGCTGGGGAATATACTCGGCGACGAGGGCTATACGCACTTCCTCGTGGCCTACAACATATACAGCGTGTTCCTGACCGTCGCAACGGCGGGCCTGCCCGTGGCCCTCTCCCGCATGATAAGCGAGGCAAACACTATGAACCGCCCGAACCAGGTGAAGCGGATCTTCTCCGTCGCCTGGCTGACTTTCCTCGTCCTGGGCGTTGTCTGCACACTGGTAATGTTCCTCTTCCCGACGGAGCTCGCGGACTCGCTCAACGACGTGGAGGCCTCGCAGAGCATCCTCGCCCTGTCCCCCGCCGTGCTGCTCGTCTGCCTGACCAGCGCCTACCGCGGCTACTGCCAGGGCCACGAGAATATGAAGCCCACCACCGTCGGCCAGGTGCTGGAGGTGCTCGTCAAGGTCGTGGTCGGCCTCGTGCTGGCCTGGTACCTCCGGGACCTCGGCAGGAGCCTGCCGCTCGTCTCCGCGGGCGCCATCTTCGGCGTGACCGCGGGCTCGCTCGCCGCGCTCGTCTACATGTTCGCCTACAAGCGCCGCTGCTACTCCGCCCTGCCCGCGGGCAATGACGTGCCCGAGAGCGGCGCGCGGATACTCTCGACGCTGCTCAAAGTCGGCATCCCGATAACGCTCGGTTCCTCCGTCCTCTCGCTCATAAACCTGGTCGATTCCGGCCTCTGCATGGGCAGGCTCCAGGACGCCGCCGGCTTCTCCTATGCCGACGCAAAGGTCCTCTACGGCGTCTACGGCAAGGCCCAGACGCTCTATAACCTCCCCGCCGCCTTCATAACCCCGCTCACCATCTCCGTCGTCCCCGCAATCGCCGCCTGCCGCGTCACCCACCGCGGGCGCGAAAGCTCCCGCATCGCGGAAAACTCCCTGCGCATCGCAACGGTCATTGCCCTGCCCATGGGCGTGGGCCTCTCCGTCCTCTCCTACCCGATCATGACGGTCATCTACCCCGGCAGCCATGAGTCCGGGCCGGAACTGCTGATGCTGATGGGCGCGGCCTCCTTCTTCGTCTGCATGGCGCTCATGATGAACGCCGTCCTCCAGGCCGGAGGAAACGAGAAATACCCCATCTACTCCATGGTGATAGGCGGCGTCGTCAAGATCTGCGTCAACTGGTTCCTCGTCGCGGACCCGCACATCAACATCCTCGGCGCGCCCATAGGCACGCTCAGCTGCTACGCCGTCATGTGCGTCATGGACTACATCTTCCTCTGCCGGGTCATGCCCGAAAGGCCCCGGCTGGGCAGGATACTCGCGCGGCCCGTGCTCAGCTGCGCGGCGATGGGCCTCTCGGCCTGGGCGGTCTACGGTCTCGCCATCCGCTTCATAGGCGGGGCGGAGCCGGGCAGGCTCATGATGGCCCTGTGCATGTGCCTGGCGATAGGCGTTGCCGTCATCGTATACCTCGTCCTCGTCGTGCTCACGCGCGCCGTCACCTTCGAGGACATGAAGCTCATCCCGAAGGGCGAAAAGCTCGCAAGGCTCCTGCATATCCGGCCGGAGGGGTGACATAACAAAAAAGCCCGGTATTTCGGCTTTTTTCAGCTAAAAACTACTTGCGGAAGGTGTTTCACTGTGGTAGATTTTGTGTGCAAAGAGAGCTATGACCTCGGCGACTTCATCGCGCTCATAGATTATCTGCGCTCGCCCAAGGGCTGCCCCTGGGACAGGGAGCAGACCCATGAGAGCATCCGGCGCAACGTGCTGGAGGAGGCCTACGAGGTCTGCGAGGCGATAGACGAAGGCAAGCCCGAGCACCTGTGCGAAGAGCTGGGGGACCTGCTCATGCAGGTCATACTCCACGCGAGCATGGCCAAGGACGAGGGCCAGTTCGATATGGACGCCATCTCAGACATGGCCTGCAAAAAGCTCGTGCACCGGCACCCGCACGTTTTCGGGGCGGTGCAGGCGG
>CALEWN010000189.1 GCA_937925385.1 uncultured Senegalimassilia sp. | reverse complement strand
CATGAGGTTGAGCAGCAGCACGCGCAGCGGACGGATGTCCTGATGCACGGCTCGATGCTCGGTCATGACGAAGATGTTCTCGCTTTCGAGCTGCTCGGTCGCGGGCAGTTGGTCCGGGATCCTGATTGGCATGGAACGGTCCTTTCCGTATCGGGCGCCCCGTGTGCGGGCGGGACGGGTATGTGTGGTTGTGCGCTTGAACGCGATCGCCGAGTCGCCACCGATGCGCGCCGCCTCAAAGCGCGACTCTCTTGCTGCGGCGGTTGGGCTGCGTGCGTGCTTCGATTGTGCAGCCGTGCTCGTTCGGGCTGTGGTCGGTATTGCGCCGTTCGCCCGATGAAATTAACCGCCTGCACCATAATATCAAAGCCTCAGAACACCCGGTTATTGGCAAACCAGAAAGCAAGTTATCGCCGCGAGCAAACACGGCGGGCGAGCGGGCGGGCAACAGGGGCGACGAGGCGCGATGGGTCGGTCGCGCAGCACGCCGGGGTGCTGCGCGGCGGGGCTTGCTGCTTGGCATGTTGGCGACTGGCGATGACGGGGCGAGCGAACCGCCGATCGCGTCGCCTCCTGTCCCTCTGGCTGTTTCGCGATGCCTCCTTGCGCCGAACCGGACGAGAGCCTTCCGGTCCTCGTTTGCGAGCTTCCGGTTGGGTCCCGGCTCGGCTCCTTCGGGCAGACGTACCGCTCGGCCGTGCTCGCCGGCGGCAGGCGAGTTTGCGGTGCCGGTGCGGTGCGCAGCCTGCCGCTCGGCGGATTAGCGGCGTCGGCAAAGTCTCAAGACGCGCTCGCGTTTCGTCCGGTGCCCATTTCCGGCGCTCGGAGTTTGTTGTTTGCGATGTCGGTGCCGCGCCTCCCCATCTTCTGGGCCCTTTTGCAGAAAAAGGGCCCCAAATTTGACATTATTCCTGAACTTCTGGGTGGTTTTCGAGGGACCTTTTCATGTCGAATATTTCTGACCTGGGGAAACGCATGCATCAGAGGATGCTTTTCGCCGTTTTCGCCTGCAAAACCGCCCAGAAGTTCAGACAACCCCATTGCGGTCGCCTAACCCCTGCCTGCTTCGCCGCTTCTTCCGCCCAAGCTTGCCGCTCGTCGCGCTGACTCCTTCCGCCCGATTCCGCCACCCCTTGTGCTTTTTCCTCTGCCCGAACCTATCGTTCGTTGCGCAGCTCCTTTCGCCCGACTTCACCATTCACCGCTCTGGCTGGTCCGCCCGAATCCCGTCCGGCGAGCCTGCTCCTCTTGCCCGAGCTCCCACCTGTCGAATCGGCTCCTTTCGCTCGAACCCCGCTCGTCAAGCTGGCGTCTCCAGCCCGAACCCCGCCCTTCGCGCAATTTCGCCCGTCCGGACCGCGTTGGCTGTCGACGCGTCCTTAGCGAATGTCGAATGCGCTGTTCAACGTGAACTCGCGCAGGATGTCCCTTTGGACCTCATCAGGCTTGGGCAAGGGGCGCTTCCGCTTGCGGTGCGCGGCGATGGCGGCAGCGGCGTGTTCGAAGCGGATCGGGTCGTCGACCTGCTGCGTGCGTAGAGAGACGACGCTGATTCCAAGCGACGTCAAAATGGTGGCTCGCGTCTGATCCTCGACGATTTTGCGCTCGCAGCTATGGTGCGCCTTGCTGTCGTATTCAACCGCAAGGTTCCAGTTCGGCCAAAACAGGTCGCAATAAAACTGCCACACGCCATGCGCCCTTCGCGGGTCTGGAGCGCAAACAGGGTAGTTCATCTGCGGCTTCGAAAAACCGTAGCCTCCCCAGCACGGCGGCGTGCAAAGCAGCATGGCCAATGCGGTTTCCCTCGGGGAGGCCGACCCCTCCGCGATATGGGTCAGCGCCTGGCGGGCTCGCGCAATGCCGCGCGCGCCTTTAATGCTTCCGAGAAAGTCGCCGATCTTATCCTTAGAGGTGAGCGCTGGCTGCTCGATCGCGCGCCCGTCGGGTGCGAGGGAATAGCATCCGCACAGCTCGAACCCGAGCTTGATCAGCTGAATAAGAGGCAATACGCGCGCCATCTGCAGAAAGCACAGTTCGGGCGCGCTGCAGAAGATATCGCCCTCGACGTGGACAAGGCCGGTCGGCGGGATCTTCTCGGAGAGGTGGCACGTTATGGAGCCGATGGAGCGTCGCCTTCGCTGCTCGGTCGCGAGCACGTGAACGGTCCCATCGCCGATTGCGGCGAAGCGTTGCGTCAGGCGCGGGGCGTCGTATCGCGAGATTCCGAAAGCGGAAGGCGTCTTCGATGGTGACAGCCTATTGATCTCGGATTGGCTGCGCAGATACCGAAGGGCGGAAGTGTGGGATAAGGCGATCATGGGCGACCTCGTGTCATCGGCGGGTGGGCGCATCGAGATGCGCGCGGACATTCCTGCAGTGTGATGCCGTCGTCTTGCGAAAAGGGGTTGCGAACCTTGCGGGTATTGCGTCGGCACGGTGGAAGCGCATCGGAAGTTCGTCGGGGGATTGTCGGGCTGCGGCGGGCGTCGTGATCTGCGGTAGGCGCCGAAGCGGGCTGCGGCGGGAATCGAGGCTGGCCGTGGCGACCGTCGGCACGGGCCGCTACGGGCGTCGAAGAATCTTCTGGGCGGTTTTGAAGCCACGATTGCGAGTTCGGTTGTTGACGGTTTCTAAAACCCCAGGTGATAGGTTTGCCAGTTTGCTGTCCCAAACATTTTGCCAGACGATGCGAAGGAAAAATCGCCCAGAACTCCGGACGGATGTCAAAAACGGGGGCCAAAAACTGCAAAACCGTCCAGAACTCGAGGGGCGGTAAAGAATGGCGAACGTGAAAGGACCCCAGGCGGAGAAAGGCAGAGAAAGGTGTGGCTGGATGTAACGGATATCCGCCCAGAACGCTAAGGGCCGGTAGGGCGGTGAGGGATGGCTACGTTCAGGGTGGGTCGGGCGGTGCTGCGGGCTAAGAAATACGGGTGTGGCGGTTAGCGTTGGCGACGCGATGGGATCGGCGGTGGAGGCAAGGCTGGCGGCGCGGGGCCTGCCGTCATGCGCGTCGGGTCGTCCTGTGCGCGGGCGGCTTGCTTTCCACAATCGTGCAGTCCGTGTGAAAATCGCGAAGTAACCCCAGATGGGCACACATGCCCCATTGACTTTAAAGCAGCTGAAACCGTAGACTATAAAAGTTCGCTTTCAAAAGCCCCGTAAACGCAAGGTGGAGGCAGCGCCAAGAAGGGAAGTCCAGACCCGACGAAGCGCGCCGGCGTAGGAAACCGGCAGCAAACAGACTTGCACTTTTGAAAAACGACACCCTGTGCGCTGTGGTCGCACAGCGTAACAGGAAGGACATGGAGGAAAAACAGTGAAGACGTATCACGCTAAGCCTCATGAAGTTGAGCGCAAATGGTACATCATCGACGCTGAGGATCAGGTCCTCGGCCGTGTTGCCACCAAGGCCGCTACCCTTCTGAAGGGCAAGCACAAGCCGCAGTACACGCCGCACGTGGACACCGGCGACTTCGTGATCATCATCAACGCGGACAAGATTCGCGTGACCGGCACGAAGGAGCTGAACAAGGTCTACTACCATCACACCGGTCATCCGGGCGGACTGAAGTCCGAGACCTTCGCCGAGGCCATGGCCAAGCACCCCGAGCGCGTCATCGAGCATGCCGTCAAGGGCATGCTGCCGAAGAACACGCTGGGCCGCAAGCAGGGCCTGAAGCTGAAGGTTTACGCTGGTGCCGAGCACCCGCATATGGCTCAGAAGCCGACCGAGATCAAGATGGAGGGCTAAACCATGGCGAATGAAGCATTGTACTACGGCACCGGTCGTCGTAAGAACGCTGTCGCTCGCGTGCGCCTCGTTCCCGGCACCGGCAAGGTGACCGTCAACGGTCGCGATGGCAAGGAGTACTTCGGCCGCGAGGCTCTGCTCGACTATGCCAAGACCCCGTTCAAGGTCACGGATACCCAGGATCACTTCGACGTGCTCGCCCGCATCGACGGCGGCGGCATCTCGGGTCAGGCCGGCGCTCTGCGTCACGGCATCTCCCGTGCCCTGCTGGCAGCTGGCGACTACCGCGCCGAGCTGAAGAAGGCTGGCTTCCTGACGCGCGACGCTCGTATGGTCGAGCGCAAGAAGTACGGTCTGAAGAAGGCCCGCAAGCGCCCGCAGTTCAGCAAGCGCTAAGGTTTGTTTCCTTTGGCTGCGCCTCGCGTGGCCGTACAAGCCTGGAAAGCCCGTTCCGCGAAAGCGGAGCGGGCTTTCCGCGTTGTTGGGCGCAAAAGCCCTCGTTGTCCCCGAATCTTCCGTAACGAAACGTTCCATATGCCGAAAACTGCCGGAAACATAGCGCCGGTACCGTAAGTTACAGCAAGTTGACGTGCTGCTTGCCGGTGCAAGATGCTAAGCTACGAGAGTTGACTAACTCGCTAACCTATAGCTTGCAGTGGCAAGGGAAACGCGCGTCTGAAAGGTAACTATGAAGGAGCTCACGCCTATGTCGAAAATTCCTGAGATCTACGGCTCGATGGTGTTCAACGAGCACACGATGCAGGAGCGACTGCCATCTGCAACGTACAAAGACTTGATGAAGACCATCAAGAAGGGCGAGCCTTTGAACCTTGAGGTCGCCAACGTCGTCGCCCATGCCATGAAGGAATGGGCCATTGAAAAGGGAGCCACGCACTATACGCACTGGTTCCAGCCCCTTTCCGGCATCACCTCCGAGAAGCACGACAGCTTCCTCGATCCCACCGGCGACGGTCGCGCCATCATGAGCTTCTCCGGCAAGGAGCTCATCCAGGGCGAGCCCGACGCCTCCAGCTTCCCGTCCGGCGGCCTGCGCGCAACCTTCGAGGCCCGCGGCTACACTGCGTGGGACCCCACCAGCTACGCGTTCATCAAGGACGAGGTGCTGTGCATCCCCACCGCGTTCTGCAGCTACACCGGCGAGGCGCTTGACAAGAAAACCCCGTTGCTGCGCTCCATGAGCGCCATCGACGAGCAGGCTAAGCGCGTGCTGGCGCTGTTCGGTGAAACCGCTGACCGCGTGATCACCACCGTCGGCGCCGAGCAGGAGTACTTCCTGATCAGCGAGAAGGATTACGCAAAGCGCTCCGACCTCATCATGACGGGCCGCACGCTGTTCGGCTACTCCCCGCTGAAGGGCCAGGAGCTGGAGGAGCATTACTTCGGCGCCATCCGCCCCACCGTCAACGAGTTCATGAAGGAACTCGACAGCGAGCTGTGGAAGCTGGGCGTATCGGCGAAGACCAAGCATAACGAGGTCGCCCCTGCACAGCATGAGCTGGCCCCGCTCTACACCAACGGCAACCGCGCCATCGATGAGAACCTCCTGACCATGGAGAAGATGCGCCTGCTGGCAAGCCATTACGGCCTGGTGTGCCTGCAGCACGAGAAGCCGTTCGAGGGCATCAACGGCTCCGGCAAGCACAATAACTGGTCCATTTCCGCCGGCAAGACCAACTTCCTGGATCCCGGCGAGACTCCCATGGACAACCTGCGATTCCTGGTGTTCCTCACCGGCGTCATCCAGGCCGTCGACGACTACCAGGAGCTGCTGCGCATGACCGTGGCCTCCTGCGGCAACGACCATCGTCTGGGCGCCAATGAGGCCCCGCCGGCCATCGTGTCCATCTTCCTGGGCGACGAGCTGGGCGCCATCGTGGACGCGTTGGTTGACGATCATGAGTACACTTCTGCGGAAAAGGTGGCTGTCGACCTGGGCGTTTCGGTGCTGCCGAACTTCCTCAAGGACAACACCGACCGTAACCGCACCAGCCCCTTTGCCTTCACCGGCAATAAGTTCGAGTTCCGCATGCCGGGCTCTGCGGTGAACCTGGCCGACTGCAACATGGTGCTCAACACCGCCATGGCCAAGTCGCTGAAGGACTTCGCCGACGCCATGGAGGGCAAGTCCGGCGACGAGTTCGAGTCCGCCGCCATCGCCTACATCAAGGAGACGCTGAAGAAGCACCAGCGCATCATCTTCAACGGCAACGGTTACTCCGACGAGTGGCCCGCCGAGGCCGAGCGCCGCGGCTTGGCCAACAACCGCACCACTGCCGACGCGCTGCCGGCTTATGTCTCGGAGAAGAGCATCAAGCTGTTCGAGGAGTTCAACGTGCTCACCGAGGTGGAGGCTCGCAGCCGCTACGAGGTGAAGCTGGAGAAGTACACGAAGCTCATGAACATCGAGGTTCGTACGATGAAGCGCATGACGCGTCGTACGTTCCTGCCGGCCATCAACAAGTACGCCACGCTCGTTGCCAACGAGATCAACGAGATGAAGGCCGCTTGCGCCGGTATCGACACCTCGGTGCAGGATCAGCTGCTCAACACGGTTGTCGACGGCATCAAGGAGATCAACGACGCCCTGAATGAGCTGCATGCCGCGCACCTGGCCATTCGCGACCTGACCGACGAGCAGGAGAAGGCCAACAAGTACGCGCACGAGATCGTCCCGATGATGGAGCGCTTGCGCGCGGGCGTGGACGCCATGGAAATCGTGGTCGCTCACGACCTGTGGCCCGTCCCCACGTACAACGACATCCTGTTCTACTGCTAGCAAACGGGATTTATCCGGAATGTGAAGGAGGCCGCCCCATGGGCGGCTTCCTTTTTGCGATTCTACAGCTGATCGGTATCAAGCCAGATGGTGAAGGGGCCGTCGTTGACCAGGCTGACCTGCATCATGGCACCGAAACGGCCGGTTTCCACGTGCGGCACGTCTTGGCGGGCGCGTTCGACGAACTGTTCGTAAAGCCGTTCGGCCTGGTCAGGTGCGCCGGCGCCGGTGAACGAGGGTCGGTTGCCCTTCTTGCAGTTGGCGTACAGGGTGAACTGCGACACGATGAGCACCTGGCCGTCCACGTCGGCAAGCGAGCGGTTCGTCTTGCCGTTCTCGTCCTCGAAGATGCGCAGCTTGAAGATCTTGCCCCACAGCCGCTCAATCTGCTCGGGGCCGTCGTCCGCGCCCACGCCCAGCAAGACCAGGTAGCCGCGCTCGCACGAGCCCACCGTCTCGCCATCGATATCCACCTGCGCATGCGTCACGCGCTGCACCAATGCCCGCATAAGGCCCTCCTTTCAATGTGTTTGCTTGTCAGCATAACGCATTGCGGATGCCCCAGCCCCGCCCTCTACCCGTTCTCCTCTTGGATCAGGTCGATCATCTCTTGGGCGGAGTGCACGCCGAGCTTTTGATAGATGTGCTGGCGATGGGTGCTCACGGTGCTCTTCGACAGGCACAGCTGCTCTTGCACGTAGGGCAGGTTGCGGCCTTTCGCGAACATGATCATGATCTCGCCCTCGCGCTCGGTCAGGCTGTAGCGCTCGATGACGGCGCGGCAGCGGTCTTGGAAGCGCTGTTTGCGGTCGGTCGGCATGATGCTGAGCGCCTTGGACAGCGTGTTCTCGGTGAACACGAAATTGCTCACAAGCGCGATGAGCAGCACGCACGTGCAGGCTGCGGTGAACGCGCCGGCAACATCGAGGCCCACGCCGTACCACAGCCACCGCCCAATCAGCATGCCCGCAAGCGGACCTGCCGCCCATGCGGCTCGGATAAGCCCGAACGCGAACAGGCATGAGGTTTGATAGCGGCGGCACAAGCCGGCGACGAGGATCCACATGCCCATGTCCAGACATTGGAATGCGCCGACGTCGATGGCCAGCGGCAGATAGGCGGGTACATTGGGGAACAACATCGGCGCAGGCAGGAGCAGCGCTCCGGCAAGCAGGAACGTGGTGATGAGACGATAGCACGCCTCGGGGCCGCGGGTGCCGTTCGAGGTGATGAACACGAGCGCCACGCCGATGAACCCGATGGCGGTGAGCGTGGTGATGCAGCCTTGCGCGATGGCATAGGGGCCCACGCCGCTGCTGGCGAGCTGGCCCATCTGCACGTATAGCGTTCGCGACAGCTCGTAGGACACGCCGCATGCGAGCATGGTCGAGCCGAGCGCGCAGATCAGGCTAAGCAGCTGGCGGCGATCGGCAGGGTCTTCCTGGTCGGCATAGCGCGGTAGGGCGTTGGTCTGCTTCTTGTCGATCTGCAAGCTGGAGACCCCGTAGAACAGAAACGCTGCGGCAACCGGACCCATGCTGGCGCAGAACAGCACGGACTCGAAGCGTCCGAAGAACAGGAAGGCGAAGAACAGCACGGTGGATGCCAGGTGCCCGATGGCGATGGCGGCTGCCGATTGCTTGAGCGACAGCACGCCCAGCACCGCGCCGAAGTTCATGAGGAACAGCGCGGAGAACACGCCGGTGCCTATGCCGTACGCGGTGACGAGCGCCGTGCCGACCGTCCCCTCGCTGCCTGCGCCCAGCACCAGCAGCGTGCATACGGCCATGCCAGTGGGGAACAGGTGGCGCGCCGGCATCGAGCCCAGCAGCCGGTCGAACCGCTTATAGAGGATGCCGCAGAGCGCGAGCGTGACGGTGGTTGCCACGATGGACAGCAGGTATGCCTGGTCGAGGATCCATTCGCGATTCGCAAGCACTGCATATAGGTTCAAGCTCTGAAACGCCATGAGCGGCCACGCCAGCGTGCAGCCGAGTGCAACGCCGATGCCGACGATGGCGGGCGTGATGAGCCCTGCGGCCTGATGCCGCGTCCCCTTGTCGCCTTTGATCGTCTTCAAGTTCCCCAAAACCTGCCCTCCGGTAACCCATATCAACTTGGTTTTCATTATACGAATGCTCGACGGCTTGAGGGCGTTTGATGGCCCATAGATTTCAGCCTTCGGGAAAACCCCAGGTCAAACATCTCATGCATATCGCACGATATTGCGAAATCGTCTCTCGTGCCCGATTTCGAAGCGCCATCCTGCCCGGTATCTTCGGATGCGTTGTGAAAACGCAAGGGCTGAGCGCAACACGTCGGTGGCAATGCGGACGAAGTCGCTTAATGCTCGGGGAAGCGCCCGAGGGAGCGTTTTCCTTCCCGCGATGCGATGCCGCTGCAGCGCGTTCGCGGGGGCGAAAGGACGAGAGAAGGAGGAGAGCATGGGCAAGCTGAATATGACGCGTCGCGCGTTCACGAAGCTGGCTGCCGTCACCGCGACAGCCGCTGCCGTGGTGACGCCTACGGGCGCTGCGCTGGCCGAGTCGGGCAGCGCCACCCAAAGCAAGGCCGGCGAGACCAAGCGCGTGCGTTCCTGCTGCCGCGGCTGCGGCAAGATGGAATGCGGCGTGTGGGTCATCGTCGAGAACGGCCGCGCCATCCGCACGGAAGGCGACGAGAGCGCGTTCCATTCCATGGGCAACCATTGCGGCAAGGGTCAGGCGTCGCTGCAGGCGGCATATCACCCCGACCGTCTGTACCACCCCATGAAGCGCACGAACGCCCGCGGCGAGGACGATCCCGGTTGGGTGCGCATCAGCTGGGACGAGGCGATGAGCACCATCGCCGAGAAGCTACAGGAAACGATGGACCGCTACGGCGGGGAGTCTATCTTCGGCATGTCGGGAACCAGTCGCATCTGGGGCATGTTCGCGTACGGCGCGCTCGGTCAGCTGGTCGGCAGCCCGAACATGTGCATTCCGTGGCAGGTGTGCAAGGGCCCGCGCTTCTTCGCCACCGCGCTGAACTCCATGATGCAGGCATCGTGGATGGAGACGGTCGGCCGCCCGAAGGTTTATACGTCCTGGGGAACCGGCCCTGAGCTTTCGAACTATGACGACGCTTGCCGCACCGTGGTCGACGTCGCCGAGAAGGCCGACACGCACATCGTGGTGGACCCGCGCATGACCAACCTGGGCAAGGAGGCCGACATCTGGCTGAACCTGCGCCCCGGCACAGACGGCGCCATGGCCATGGGCTGGTTGAACGTGCTGGTCGACAACGACCTGTACGACGACCTGTTCGCCAAGAAGTGGACCGACGCGCCGTTCCTGGTTTGCAACGACGTGGAGCCCTCCGGCTACGAGGTCTACCGCGTCACCAGCGGCAAGTGCCAGATGAAGACGCGCCTGCTCAAGGAAAGCGACCTGAAGGAAGACGGCGACCCGCACAAGTTCATGGTGTGGGACAACCTGAACAACCGCATGACCTACTTCGACGCGGACAGCGGCATGTGGGAAGGCGAGACTTGGAGCAAGCCGACCGCCGGCCATGAGGGTATGCAGGAGCATCTGGTGCCCGGCGTGAGCCAGGGCTGGGTTCCCGACCCGACGCCGTTTGACCCGGCCATCGACCCGGCGCTGTACGGCGAGTTCGAGGTGGAGCTGAAGGACGGCCGCAAGTCCAAGGTCAAGCCCGTGTGGGAGTACTTCACCGCACGCGTTGCCGAGTACACGCCCGAGAAGGTCTCCGAGATCACCGGCGTGCCGGCGGAGTCCATCGAGCGCGCCGCGAAGATCCACGCCACGCGCATCGACCCGTCCACCGGTTACGGCAACGGCGGCGTGCAGTATCAGCTGGCTATCGAGCACAGCTGCAACGCCATCGCCATGTGCCGCGCCATGGACACCTACATCGGCCTGTCGGGCAACTGGGATGTCCCCGCAGGTCATCGCGGCGGTACGCAGGGCGACTTCATCTTCAAGGCAGGCCTTGGCGCCGTGGCCCCCGGCATCCCGAACATCTCTGCCGAGGAGTTCAACAAGACGCTCGGCATCGAGGATTACCCGCTTCTGGGCTGGTGGCAGGGCTGGGCGGACGATGCCAGCGTGTGGAAGGCCATCGAGACGGGCGATCCGTACCCGGTGAAGGCCGGTTGGTGCTCCACGGGTGACTTCATGTGCATGTCGAACTCCCTGCAGAAGTGGAAGGCGTTCCCCAACCTGGACTTTTTCGTGTGCGAGGACCTGTGGAAGACGCCGACCGCCGGCATGGCCGACATCCTGCTGCCCGCGCAGCACTGGCTTGAGACCGACTGCCCGCGCCTTTCGCAAGGCCCGTCGGGCGGCCAGGGCGCAACGTGCCGCGCCATCGAGCCTCCCGCCGACACGCTGCACGACATCGAGATCGCCACGATGATCTACAAGTACATGGGCAAGCAGTGGGGCCCGGACGAGAACAAGTGGCCCAGCCGCATCGAGAACCTTGACATCATGTTGAACACCGGCCGCCAGGGTGATCCCATCACGTGGGAAGAGTACAAGGAAGACTTCCAGAAGAACGGCTGGAAGGACGCCAAGGTGGTTGCTCCCGACACGTGGGGCACGTATCGCCGCTACGAGACGGGCATGATGCCGCTGAAGGCACTCGGCGACAAGAACGCGCTCGAGGAGTTCGCCAAGCCCGGTTTCGGCACGCCGACCCGCAAGATGGAAATCTGGAACACGCTCATCGAGACGTTCATGCCCGAGGACGAGGAGGACTTCCTGCCCACGTACAAGGAGCCGCCGCTGAGCCCGATCTCCGACCCGGAGATGAACGAGAAGTACCCGTTCACCGCCACGACCGGCCGCCGTATTCCGGTGTACTTACACTCCGAGCGCAGGCAGCTGCCGTGGTGCCGCGAGATGTGGCCGGCTCCGCGCATCGAGATCAACCCGCAGGATGCCGCGCGCTTGGGCATCGAGCAGGGCGACTGGGTGTGGATCGAGAACGACAACGGCAAGATCCGTCAGGTGGCCGACCTGTACCACGGCATCGCGCCCGGTACGGTGAACCTGGAGCATCAGTGGTGGTTCCCCGAGCTCGATCAGGCCGACAAGGGATACGACCTGTGCGGCTGCAACTGCCTGGTCACCACGGGCAAGGGTTATCAGGACCGCATCTCCGGCACCAGTTACCTGCGCGCGTACCCCGTCAACATCTACAAGGCAACGGCGGAGAACTCGCCGTTCGGCAATCCCGTGCCGTGCGATCACAACGGCAACGAGATCATCCACGACGCCTCCGACCCGCGTCTGAAGGAATGGCTGCCGAACTACGACGTTCGCGATGAAGCGTAAAGGAGGTGCGCGAAGATGACTCATTATGCGATTGCAACGGATCTGAACCGTTGCATGGGCTGCCTGGCATGCGGCGTGGCGTGCAAGGCCATGAACAACGTGCCGGTGGGCGATTACTGGAACAAGACGCTGCGCGTCGGCCCGAACCCGAAGGCCGACGGTTGCGGTACGTGGCCTGATGTGGAGATGTACTTCCTGACCGTGCAGTGCCAGCACTGCAAGGACCCGGAGTGCGTGAAGGTGTGCCCGACCGGGGCTAGCCACATCGCCGAGGACGGTACCGTGCAGATCGACAAGTCGAAGTGCATCGGCTGCCAGTTCTGCGCCATGAGCTGCCCCTATGGCGTGCGCTATCTCAATACCGAGGAGCGCGTGGTTGAGAAGTGCACCTTGTGCGAACAGCGTATCGCGCAAGGCGAGCTGCCTGCTTGCGTGGCTCAATGCGGCGGCCGTGCGCGCTTCTTCGGCGACCTGGACAAGGGCATCGATTCGTTCGAGGCGCCGTGGGTGGTTGACGTGACCGAGGGCGACCCGAGCTACGACAAGACCGAGCATACGCGCATCACGCTGAAGGAATGCGTGCAGGAATACAAGCAGTCCGACGTGCATCATCTGCCGGACGTGGGCAACGGCCCCGGCTTCGTGTACATCTTGCGCGACCGCGATTGGCAAGGGGAGGAGTAGATCATGGAACTGCAATGGCCTCTGATTTTGTTCACCACCCTTACCGCTTGGGGCTGCGGCGTGCTCGGCGGAGCCGGCGCGCTGGCGCTCAAGGGCGCGGGCAAGAAGTCCCAGCAGCTGCTGGCGATCTTGTCCTGCGTGCTTCTGGCCGTCGGCGGCATCGCCGTGTTCTTCCACCTGCAGCACTGGGAGCGCATCTTCAACGGCTTCGGCCACATCACCTCCGGCATCACGCAGGAGCTCATCGCGATCGTGGTGTTCGTGGTGATCGCCGTGGCGTACTTCGTCATGGCCCGCAAGTCCGACGACGGCGGCACGCTGCCTAAGGGCATGGCGTGGGTCGCCATCGCCATCAGCGTGATCCTGGCCGCGGTGTGCGCGCATTCCTACATGATGCCGGCGCGCCCGGCGTGGGATTCCGTGTTCGAGGTGCTCTCCATCGTGGGCGCCGCCTGCCTGCTCGGCCCGGCCACTTGCGCGGTCGTGCTCGCCGCCAAGGGCCAGGAGATCGGTGAGGGCGGCCTGCCCGCCGTGGCGGGCTCCGCGATCGGCGCCGTGTGCACCGTTGCCTACGCGGCCTTCATCCAGCTGAGCGCCGGCGCGTTCTCCCAGGTGGGCTACTACTTCGATCCGACGCATCCCACCAAGGCCGTGGCCGACGCTGCCGCGACCGTAGGCGCCCAGGCGCCGCTGCTGTGGCTTGGTGCCGTGGTCGTGGGCGCGCTCGTGCCGCTCGTGTGCTGCGTGATGGCTCGCAAGAAGGGCGACGCCGCCAGCTGGAAGCTGTTCGGCGGCGTGGCCGTGGTCGCGGCCCTCGTCGGCGCGGTCTGCCTGCGCGTCGCCTTCTACAACGTGGGCCTGTCCGTGTTCATGTTCTACTAGGGCGCTTCCCCGGGTCCGGCCGGGCCGCTTGGTCCGGCCGCCCATGGCGGCCCGGGCCGATGCCCTTGCGGGGCTTCGGCCCGCCAATCCCCCCGCTCCGCCGTCGGCGATTCCCTCCCCGGCGGCGAGGCGGGGAAGCGGGCGGCCCCGGCAGGGTTCCCGGCCCCGACAACCGAATACCCTCAAGCGGCCCCTTCCGCTTGGAGACACCCTTTCCCCAAACCCCCTTGCAAACAGGGACGTCTCCAAGCGGAAGGGGCCGCCTTGCGTTCAGGGCCGCGGACGTTTGACCGGCGCTGGTCTTATGCCTCGACCTTCCCCAGCAGCCAATCAAGCGCGTAGATGCGTCGTATGCCGTCGTAGGATTGCTCGCGGGCGTCGTCGAGGGTCAGCAGCGTTTTCGGGTAGTTGTCGCGCACGCTTTCGAACGAGGACAGCTCCCGCTGCAGCGTTTCCTCGT
>CALEWN010000188.1 GCA_937925385.1 uncultured Senegalimassilia sp. | reverse complement strand
CGCACTCGTAATAATACCCATGCCGGTATTAACCATGGAAATCGAGGTTTTGTAAAGCCCGAGATAATACGAGGTGAGCAGAGCCCCCACGATGAACGTACCCATCCATGCGGTGAGCCAGATCGAAAACTGCTCAAGAAGCGTCCAAGCGCTGAACGAAATCATCTCCTTGAGCTCTGCCAGCGAGTAGAAGAAAGACGGCTTCCAGTCGGATTTTACAGTAAGGACCGTCGCATTGACAAAGTTGCCCGCGATGGTGCCGATGACAAGAGACCAGAAATCGAGGCCAAAAAGCGCTAGAGGCACGGTAACGACGAGAGGCACCAGGGCCACGACAACACGTACAGAAAATAACTCCTTAAACGCGAACGTGCGATGAAACAAGGCCAACTGGATGCTGCTAAGAGCGGTAACGGGGAGCGAGATGCAGGCAACGACGAAAACAATGCCAAGCCCATCGTTTCCCACAAGTGCGGCAAGCTGTTCATTAAGCGCCCCAACGAGCGCCCATAGCGCCAATGAAACAAAGAGGTTCGTGAGGAACGCGACGTTGGCGCTTCGGAAAAGACTTCTCTTGTCCTTGAACTCGTGCTGAATGAGATATTTTTGGAAACCTGCATCTGAAAGCATATCGGCGAAGCTTGTTACCATGGTAACGGTTGCCACCACGCCAAATGCCTCCGGCGCTAGAATATGCGCAAGTGCAATTTGGGTAAGGGGCGCTACAAGCTTGACGGCTGCCTCGGTGACAAGAGACCACTTTGTAGCCGATGAGGCTTTTTCGCTTAATTCGTCTGTCATCTTTTTCTGCAATCATCGGTTGTCATACGCAAGGCCAAGGTCAATCCATGACCCCAGCATCGTAGCCGTGTGCTCGTCCATACGGCCGAAGCCAGCATCACTAAAGAACGTGAGCTCTCCGAATAGTAGCCTATCGCCCAAGATGTACCAATCCGCCCTTGCCTGTGGGAACCCTTTGGTCAGAAGAGAGCTAAGTCTAAGCATCTCATCCAAGCAGGAAGGTTTTTCAATAGCATTTTTAGATTTAGGAATATCTGCCCATTCAATCTCAGGCAGTGGGTCCCAATTCGGAGTGAAGTAGTCACAAGTATGCTCTGCAGATCGACCCAAATGTACCTCTATTAGTCTCGGGACCCCACCGAAGCAACTAACTTTGTAATCAGGTATGTCCCCCGTTGCACCAGAATCAAGATACTCCTCGGCAAACACGCAAGGCTCTACATCTTTATATGGCCACTCGCGAGTTCGCCAGTAGTAATTTATCTTCAAGTGTGATGAAAGCTTCTTCTGAGCAGCCTCAAGATCAAATTCTGCTCGGTTGCGACAAATTGCAACACCGCCGCAATCGTGATTCGTCTTCAGCACGAATTGATCGGGCAGGTTCGATATATCGATATCCTCAGCGTTATCCCATTTCGCATACGTCTTTGCAACATGTTCTCCGCCAATACGACCTGCAACCCATTGCTTGACGCGAAACTTGTCCACCAACTTATTATAGAGAGGGTTGCGATCGTGAATTTTTAGCCACTGCAGTTTCTCGTTATACGTTTTTGGGTCATCCAAGTCGGGCCAAACGCCAACTGTTCCGCGAAACATAAGCCTCAGGTGAAGCCAATCGGGAATTAGCCTAAACACAGCTCGATTAGCGAAATGCTCATAAAGGCAAAAAGGGTTCCCTAAAACTTTACTTAGCTTATTACCCATTGGATGCGTTCTCCCTTTCAATTGCTCCCTCGTGAGTCGCAACTCTGTAAGTTGAATAGACGAGAGCTAGGAATATATACGTATCAACGCCGACGAAAGCAACGTTTCCGTACTCGGCAATGAAAGCGACCAAAATAAAAGAAATACCGAACACACTCTCTTTGCGATGATTTCGAAAACTTTTACCGAAAGATCGCAACATAGTGACGTAGAAGCCATAGTAAAGAGAAAAGCCAGCAATTCCCAAATCGGCAAGAAGCTCGAGCTGGTTGCAATGACAGTAGGCCTGATGCCAATAGTTGATCGCCTGCATTTGGGTCAAAAAACCGTTAAAGCCATACCCGAACAAGGGTTTATTCATCCACATCGAGAAAGCGTATTGCCGATACCAATGACGCTCTGCCACACTTCCGTCGACCCCGTCATTTAACATTCGATCTATTCGGTAACCTAAAACGTTGTAAAACTCGGGCACGGTCATGACCAGCTGATAGAGCAAATAAACAGCCGTCAAAGCGATCAACGCCGCGGCAAGTCCTTTGAATCCCCTATGAGAAAATGTCTCAATCAGCAGAATCCCTAGGACAATAATCAAGAAAGCTTTCCGGGAGCCAGAAAACAGAGCAATTATTACGAAGGCAGCAACGCCAACTATCGCTAAAGGGCTCTTTTTGTAATGGAGTAAAAACAAGCAGAACAGCGCCAAATAAGCATTGTTCATTCCAACGGTATTTTGGTTCAGACCAAGTGCTTCGCCCACACGTTCGGAGCCCCATGCAGACGAAGGGGTCTTCATGTAGAGAACGGCAGCAGCATACAGCCCGGCTACAATAAGAAGTCTCACCATCATGAGAAGATCGTCTTTATTCCTGACTCGGTACGTGATACACGTAACGAGGAAAATAGCCTGAATCGCATTGGTAATATAATTACCCTGCAGCGTATTCCTCACCGACTCGCTCCAAAAGACCTAAACAAACGCGAACGCCCAAAAAGAAATCAACCAAATAGCCATGCCGCTAAACAGGGGACGCCTCTTTCCTTCTTTGATATCAGACAAGATATCAAAGAAGAAGAAGCAGACCACATACATAACGAATGAGCCACGTAATAGATAGCCATCAATACCAGCATTTGTGCGATGGGCGAAAAATGCGCACAGATATATAAATAGGCATACATCGCTTAGGTGGAGCCGCCAAGCTCCACCGCGAGCCGCCAATTTCCCACGTCCCTCTAAAACCGTCACAATCTACGCCTCAATATAATCAAGCCATTTCTCGCAAATGGCATCCGCTGAATAAGCACTACGCACCTCCGCTGCACATGACGCCAGTTTACGGCGTAGGTTGGCGTCATGCGCCATCTCACACATCGCATCACAAAGAGCCTGCTGATTCCCGGCAGGGACAAGCAGACCCCTTTCGCCTTGTCTTGTGATAAGCCTTGCGCCGCCGCCAAGGCAATCGGTTGCGATGCAGGGAATACCCATTGCCATTGCCTCAAGCAATGAGTTCTGAAGACCCTCGTAATCCGACGATGACACACAGAACTCCGCACCGGTTATTGCCTTATGCACATCATCGCAGTAACCCTTCAAGACTATCGCGCCCGTCGGAAGCAATCTCTTAGCCTGATTGCACAGCTGGTCCTTCAGAGGTCCTTCTCCATAAATCTCGAGCGTGTAATCACTGTAGCCTTTCCTGAAAAAGTCAGCGAAGGCATTCAAGAGTAGCGCAAAATTCTTCTGCTTATCAAGTCTACCAATCGCTACAATACGTCGACTTGAGCACACATCCAAGGGACCAGGAAGGCCTTCGATAATCGGATTAGGTATCACAACGGCCTTCTTACGCACCGTTTCGCTAAAGCAGTCCCGTGCATCAACTGTCTGAAACACAACTTTATCGCAATTTGCATACAGCTTGTCTATCCTCCGCAGCTGCTCAGCAGAGTAAATCGATGGAGGCCAATTTCTCTCTGACACCACGAGTGAGTGATTCTTGTATGCCCTTAACGTGATCAGATACTTTACCGGACCACCAAGAGCAACAACGACATCAGGTTTCTCAGAGCGAAGAACCCCCCTTACAGCAAGCAAACGACGTATCTTCCCGAACGCATTCGCTTTTCCAGTGTTAAGACAAATGGCTTTCAGACCCTCGCCAATTTCATAGGAAGTATCCTTGCCATCAATTGCCACGATGGAAGTATCGAACCCGCATGCGGCAAAATGATTTGCAAGAAGCACCGTCATACGTTCCGCCCCGCCGCCTCCAAAGCGGCGAGTCATAAACATAATCTTCTTGCCTTTAAGCTTCATGCCCCTGCCATTCGCCAACCGTCTAGGAACACCATGAAGGGGGCTTGTCCATGTTTCAACGTTTCTTAACCTCATATGCTCGTCGGGACCCCTTGATATAACACACAGGCACATCCATCTAGTACGCATGGAGCATAGCCTTTAACCACCACAACATTCACACCAATTGCACGCCTGAACACGGCGCCTTCGCCAATCCTTAAGCTCGCCGAAATGCACAAATCGCGAATTTGGTAGATGCGCAACGCGAACGCAGCTTGAAGCGAATGCCGTAGAGCCAGTGAGCCCAATGGCACTTGCTCATCATGCCGAGAACGCTCACCGGCGCTCCTTACAGCTTATAGACGTTCTCGCCGTC
>CALEWN010000187.1 GCA_937925385.1 uncultured Senegalimassilia sp. | reverse complement strand
GATATTGACATTGTGAGTGTTTGCCGTGCTCTTGCAATTATCAATCCGCTTTCATACAATGTCGTTATCGTACAAAAAATTGTACAGCTAAGGAGGCTTCTCATGGAGGCGGTTGCTTATTCGACGTTTCGTAAGGATTTGCGGGCATATTTGGATAAAACTCGCGACGATGCCGCTCCGTTGCTGGTCACCAGCAAAGACCCAAGCGCGAATGTGGTTGTCATGAACGCCATGGACTACGATAACCTTATCGAGAACCTAGAAATTCAGTCGAACGCGCGATTAATGAGCAAAATCGAGCGCGGTATGAAACAGTTTGCGGAAGGGCGCGGCGTAAGTCACGAACTTATTGAGGTAGACGATGCCTAAGCTTTGGTCAGATGATGCTTGGGAAGACTATTTGTGGTGGCAATCCCAGGACAAGCGCACCCTCAAACGCATCAATAAGCTGGTGGAAGATGCCCAGCGCAATCTATATGAAGGCCTGGGCAAGCCCGAGAAGCTCAGGGGCAGCTTGTCGGGCTTATGGTCAAGAAGAATCAACGAAAAGGACCGCCTTGTCTACGATATGCAAGGCGATACCATTCGCATTTACTCAGCAAGAAGCCACTATTCGGATAAATAGCGGCTTCTCCTTACTTCCCGCACATGTGCGATTCGCACCAGGCGCAGGCGTCGGGGGTTGCCGCCAGGCCGCCCAGGGCCGATTCGCGCAGCTCGAAGGGAAGGCTGCGGCCCACCTTGTACATGGCCTCCACCGTTTGGTCGAAGCCCACCAGGTTGCCGATGCCGGCAAGTGAGGTTTGCGCGCTGACCAGCGCCGTTGCCGCGCCCGAGGCGTTGCGCTTCTGGCAGGGCACCTCCACCAGGCCCGCAACCGGGTCGCACACCAGGCCCATCATGTTGGTGAGCGCGTTGCCCGCGGCGTTCAAGCACTGCTCGGGCGTGCCGCCTTCAAGCTCCACGCATGCCGCCGCGGCCATCGCGGCCGCCGAGCCGATCTCGGCCTGGCAACCGCCTTCGGCGCCGGAGACCGTGGCGTTGCGGGTGATCAGGTAGCCCACGGCGGCGGCGCAGGCAAGCGCGCGTTGGAGCTGATTGTCGGAATATCCCTTCGCCTTCTGCAGGGCCAGCAGCACGCCGGGGATGACGCCGGCCGATCCGGCGGTGGGGGCTGCCACGATGCGGCCCATGGAGGCGTTGGTCTCCAGCACCGCCATGGCGTAGGCGCAGGCGCTGGCGATGGGCTCGCCGAGCACGTCGACGCCCGAGTCGCGCACCTTCGCGATGCGCTGCGCCTCGCCGCCTAAAAGCCCGCCCATGGATGTCGCCGGTGCGTCGAGCGGCAGGAACGCGGCGTCTTTCATGACGCGCAGCGCGTAGGCAAGGTATGCGCTCGTGCTATCGGCGTGGCCTCCGGCCTGCTGCACGGCGGCCTCGCGGCGCAGGAACACCTCGGAGATGCCGGCCTTCTGCGCGGCGCAAAGCGCAAGCAGCTGCGTCCCGTTCGTGAAATCGAGCGTGCGCAGGCGTTCGAGCGCCTGCGCCTGCTCGGCTTCCCCGACGGTTGCCTGGGCTTGGCCGAGCGAGGCGGCGGGGATGACGCGCACGCCGCGGATCAGCGGGTTTTCCAGAATGGTCGCCTGCGCATCGTCGTTGATGCGCTGGTCGGTTTCCAACACGGTCCATGCCGTGTCACCGCGCTGCTCGCGGTACAGGCGGGCGGTGGCGATGTTGACGCCGTGCGCCGAAAGGCTGGTGGCGATGTGCGCGAGCACGCCCGGCAAGTCGCGCTGCTGCACCACGATCGAGTGGTTTTCGCCGGTGATGTAGACGTCCACCCCGTCGATCTTGCGGATGACGGCCGCGCCGCCGCCCACGCTTTCTCCTCGCACCTCCATGCGCCCGCCCTCAGCGGTGTCGATGACGATGTCGATGGTGTTGGGATGCTCGTAGTCGTCGCAGTCCGGCAGGGGGGTGAAGGTGAAGTCGAGCCCCGCCTCGCGCGCGTGCGCGAATGAGTTGCGGATGCGCAGGTCATCGGGCGCGAAGCCGAGCATGCCGGCGACCAGGGCCTTGTCCGTGCCGTGGCCGGTCAGCGTATGCGCGAAGCTGCCGAGCAGGCGGAACTCCACGTGCGCTGGCAGCTCGCCGGCCAGCTTTCGCGCCATGTACGCGATGCGCAGCGCGCCGGCGGTGTGGCTGCTCGACGGCCCCACCATCACCGGTCCGATGATATCGGTCAACCCAATCGTCTCCATGTTCGCTCCTTCGCGCATCGCCGCCTTATGCGGTCGTTTCCGTTTCCGTACACTATACCGGCTTGCCGTCTGGGCGCGTAGCGGTTTACGCATGGTTAACGGTTCCAACACGTGGGGGAAACCGTGCACGATGCGCCCGATGCCGTGCGCGACGGCCGTTTGCGCTCGGTTCGTGGCTGTTCGCTAGGGGTTTGGGCATGCGCGGCAAGCGAGGTTATAATGAGTGGTCGGCGTTGT
>CALEWN010000186.1 GCA_937925385.1 uncultured Senegalimassilia sp. | reverse complement strand
CTCGAAGAATTCCGACGCATGCCGCCGGGTTTGCAATGACGAGGAGGGGACATGATTGATAACCGCAACGCATCGAATGCAAAAGACCTGAGAAGCGCCATCATCGCGGCGTGCGCCATGCTGCTGACCTTCGCTGCGGTGGCGGTGCCCGTGCCGCTGTACGCCGAGTACAAGATCGCCCTAGGCCTCACCGACGCCGACATCTCGCTGACCATGGTGTCGTATCTGATCGGCGTGCTGACCATCTTGTTCATCGGCGGTTCGCTGTCGGATGCGCTTGGACGCAGGCCGCTTGTGGCCGCCTCGCTGCTGTTCGGCGCGCTTGCCTGCGCGCTGTACATCTGGTTGCCCAACGGCATCGCCTTGCAGGCGGCGCGTATGGTGCAGGGCGTTTCCTGCGGCCTTACCATGAGCGCCACCTCGGCGTTCATGCTCGACTGCACCTCGCAGCGCTATCGAACGTTCGGGACCACCATCGCAAGCACCGGATGTTTGATCGGCATGATGATCGGGTCGTTGGGCATCGGCATCTACGCCACATTCTCGCGCGACTACATCCCCATGTTCACCGTGCTCATCGTGCTTATGGCGCTCACCGTCATCCTGCTCCCCCTTGCGCAGGAGACGGTCACGCAGCGGATCACCATCCGCAAGGCCATCAAACCGCTTGTGCGCATCCCGAAAAACCTGCGCCCGGTATTCCCCCTTGCCGCCGGATGCTATATCGCCGCATGGGGCACCGGCGTGTTCTTCCAGTCGCTGTCGACCCCCGCTGCAGTTGCGTACTTCCAATCCACCAATCCGCTGATTCCCGCGCTCATGTTCGCGCTTGCCATGGCTCCAAGCGCGCTCGGCGGCCCTATGTCCGCCCGCACCACCACGCGCTTCGCCGTGTACGGCGGCACGGCGCTGCTGTGCATCACCTACGCGATCTTGTGGGTCACGCTAACGAAGGGCATGACGGTGCCCTTCCTGATCGCCGATGGCGTGTTCAGCGTATCCACCGGCATCCTGCTTTCGGCCAGCATGCACATGCTCATCAGCTACAGTGACCCCGCGGACAGCGCAAGCGTGGTGTCGCTGATCAACTTCACCGGCTATGTGGGGTCGACCGTGGTGAGCATCGCCATGAGCGCGATCGCGAACACGATGGCGCTCGGCACCGTCCTTATGGTGGGATTCGCTATCTCCATGGTGTTCATGATCCCCGGTTTCGCAACTAGGGCGCTGCGCAAATAGCCTGCCCGAGCAGCCCCTACCTTTACGATACCGAACATATCCGAAAGCGCCTCGATACGGCGTCGAAGTCGAGGGCCGGACATCCTAAGCTCGGGAACGCTATGCGCAATGCACGCACGTTCCCGAGCTTTCCTGCTTGTTCCCTTGTTGAGGATACGATATTCGCTGAGTATTGTGTTACCAGCAGGCTTATTCAGTAATTAGTACTATTGTCGATGGTATATGCAGCTGTTATTCGTTGCGATTATCCTCGGCCGTAAAATGGATGCGGGTCGTGGCCGATTGTCCCAAAATGACACCTGGACGAAGCGCCAAGAGCCATGTACGATGCCCACAAAGGAGGGAACCGAAGCCAAGGACGAGCCGATGAACCTGACCGAATCAGCCACAAGCCAACCTCCGGGTGCCGTACCGCTACCCGATGAGGTCGTTGCCACAAGGGCCTTATCACCACGCTCGTTGCGTCGCTGGCTTCCGTTGCGCTGCACGCACGCCCCGGACAATCACCAAAGCATAAGATAACGGGGATTCGCGCTTCATCGCCCGCGCATAGCCGACATCTGCATGATTCCGTTTTTCGCCGTCCGACCTTGATCTGTCGGGTTTGGTTCGTTGCGGTCTCTGCTTCGCACATGCGCGTTATCGCCGGCTATCCCCGTTTATGCGACTATCCAACACAGTTCTCTAATACGGTCCTGCCGATGCAAGGCCACCACGACTGCGCGTTGAGGCACGGGCAATGTGCCGGGCAGAGCAAAACCGATTCAGAATAGTCAACGAAAGGACGATGTGCTTGTGACTGAGATAGATAACGACGGCAACACCGCGGGAAGCTGGCGAAGCGCGCTTATCGCCACTGCCGCCCTGGTTGCCGCCTTCGCAGCCGCAGCGGTACCCATACCGCTTTACGCAGACTACCAAATCACATTGGGGCTAACCGATTCCGATATCTCTATGACCACCGTTTATTATCTTGCAGGCGTTGTTTGCG
>CALEWN010000185.1 GCA_937925385.1 uncultured Senegalimassilia sp. | reverse complement strand
TGAAAGGCGCATGCACTGTCGAGAGACAAGGAATCGGTGATAACGTTGCAATATAGGAAAAACCCTTCTGCGGCTTTCTCTGCCGTGATAGTGACGGAATCCCCCCCCCATGCGCCCGGTGTACTGCCGATTTGGATATTGTTGTTTGTGGATTCGTATGTGACCCATTCGCAGTATTCGTTTGGCTGAGCCGTTGCATTCAGACAGAGAACGTGATTTGCGTTGGTTTCGTCATAAAAGCCCCTCTCCAGGGAAAGGACACCGGAATCAAGGAACTTGCTATCGCCTTCGCTTCTTGCGTTTGCGTAAAAGGCGAGTTCGCCGTCTGCGTTTTGTTGTGGTGTGCACGCAGCCATTGTGAATAAGAAGCATATGCCAAACGCGAGGGAAAAAATCGTTGCCGTAAGACGCGGATGTTGTTTCATAAAAATCGCCTCCTTGTCTGCTTTACGCGTACGAGGGTTGAAATGTTTCGATAGACACGGGGTTTCATACTTGTTTGAAAGGTTAGCTTATGCGGGGAGAATATGAGGTGTGATACGGCCGAGGATGTACGGAAGGCAATTGAATCTTATGGGGATAGCGTTTGGCGGCTTGCTCTTGCGATGACTCGTTCGCATCATTTGGCGGACGATGTGTTTCAGGAAACGTTCATGAAGCTGTGCTCCTCGCAAAGGAATTTTGACAGTAACGAGCATTTAAAGAACTGGCTGCTCAAAGTAGCAGGAAATCAGTGCAGGAGCATGTTTCGAAGCAGACGGTTAAGGGGCGAGGTGTCGCTTGATTTGCGCTGCCATGATGCGGCGGTTCTTGATGATGGTTTTGACGGTATCGAGGTATCCGATTGCCTCAATAAAGCACTCGCGGTTTTAAATGCAGCCGAACGCGAGGTTGTGTATTTGCGCGTGGTCGAAGACATGACGACGAAGGAAATTGCGAAGGCACTGGGATGCCCCCATGCAACGGTAAGGACTCGTCTGCGACGTGCGCGAAATAAGGTCATCGAGCAATACAGGGAAGGGGGTTGCGGTGAAGGCTGATCAGCAAAACAAGTGCGCGGATGATGATGTGTTGTATGGTGCGTTTTGCGCAGATTTGCGAGATGGTTTTGCAGGCAAGACGGCGCCCGCGGATGTCGTCGAAAGGATGACGAGACGCGTTTCGCTGAAGGAGGAGACAGCGACTGCGTCTAATGCCGCTGCGGGTAAGCGAGCAGGCCAGAAGTCTGCTTTTGTCGTGACAGCAGTAGGGGTTGCAGCTTGTCTGGCTTTGCTGACTTGCTTCGTGCCGCTTCGGTTGCCGTCAGCAAATGCCGATGTGGTGGTGAACGAATGCCGCTCCATTCCTCGAGATGCTATGGCGTTTACTGGATATTACCAGGTAGGAGACTCGGTGCGCGTCCAGTTTGAAGCTAACTTCGAGTGGAGGGAGCCGGGGGTTTCCTCGGTTACTTATAGCGTAACGGCTGATGGGGTTTCGGTTTGGCTTGCTGACGAAACATTTTCGCGAGGCAGTGGCACCATGGAGGGCGATGGCAAGCAAGCAACGGCTTACTATTCTTACACGGAAAATGGCTCCGCTTTTGCTCGTTGCCTGATAACGGTTGACTTAGGTTTGGCTGGCGAAGTGGAGCGAAGTCATATCGAGCAAGCGGCCCGTGACGCCTTAGCGGGTGTCGAGGTTAATGCGAGCGCTCAATTGGACAGCGGCGAAAAGAAGGACGCTAGCTGTGAGATTCTTTAGTGCGTTCTGCCCTATATAGACGTTGTTGTGCAGGTGCCTGACTACTTCAGGCACCTGCAGAGCCACTGGTTGCCGGTGTTGGCGGCGTGGGGGCAGCCGATGCAGGTGGGCTCATCGCACACCTGTGCGCTTTTTGGCGCGCCGCAGAAATCCTGCAGGTCAAGTGCGGGATCGGCGGCTTCGGGTTGCGCTCCGGCGGTGATGCCTTCGATATTGCCGTACGTGTCGTCTTCCGTTTGCGTCCTCGCGGGGTTCGGGCTCGTCGCCTCTGCGCTTGCCCCCGCTCCCGCTATCGGCGCTTCCTTATCCGTGCCCGCATCCGCCGCGTCCGCCAGCTGCATCGCGCGCACCACCATGCTGGCGAACTGGCGCATGCCCAGATTCGTGGGGTGCGTGCCCTCGAGCGAGTCGTAGTCGCGACCGAACGCGCGCACGTCGGCGACGCGGCAGCCTTCTGCTGCGGCTGCATCGCGGATGGCGGCGTTGTATTCGTCCAAGTGGTGACCGCGCAGACGGTAGCAGAACTCGGGATGGTCGATGCCGTGAGTGCGTCCGGGCAGCAGCGTGATGCAGTACACCGCGGCTTCAGGGGCGGCTGCGTGGATGTTGCGCAGCATGGTGCGATATGCCGCGCCGAAACGATCTACGGCATCGGCGGGCGCGGCGCCGGCTACCTGCTCGGGAACGCTTGCCGGGTCGATGCAGCGCGGCATAGCGTGGCTGCGGCCGGCGGCCTGCGCTTCGGCGCCGCCCCAGCCGTAGTCGTTGATGCCGATGAACACGAGCACCGCATCGGGCGCCTGACCGTCGGGCCCTAATAGGGCGGCAGCGCGTTCGGGACTGCTGGCAGCGGGGAAGCCTGCGCCTTCAACCATACTGCCTGACCAGGCGCTATCGGCAAGAACGGTGCCGCCGAACGCGCGTACCGCGTGCGACCACCACGTGTCCTCGGGGCGCAGCACGCCAGATCGCTCCAGGCGTTCGTCGTTGTAGAACAGCGTGTAGCCATCGGGTACGCACCCCTCGAAGGTGCTGATGGAATCGCCCATGATGGAGAACGTTTTCGCGGGCATGCCCGACCGCCTTCCTTGCGTCATTCGTAATCGTGTCCCGGCGTCGTGCGTCGGGGCTACTTTTGTCCAGTAGCACATGGTAGCAAAACCTCGTGCATGCTCTGTTAACAGTCTATGTAAGCTCAAATCTTAGGCTGGCTCCTCCAGCCTTTCGCCAACGCCGCCTTCGCCATCAGAATAACCCCAGGTGAACCGCATAAAAACTTGTGTGCAACCAGTGAAAGCCGCATACTGTCCCCTTGACGTTGTACGCAAAACGTTGTACAATAATTTGAACCACGCACTCACACAAGTTGCGCCGGCGGAGCCCGGCGCAACGCTGGTAATCGCTGCGAGAAACAATGGCCGGTCAAGCGGCCGTCCGCCCGTTTCCCCGTGCAGCGAAGCTGGACGATCGGAGGTTGCAATGGGCGAGGCAATGGTCACCGGCCGCATGGCGCCCGGCAAGAAACGCCGCGGCGGCCTTGTGCTGCAGCGGGAGGGCCTCACGGCCTCCCAGGCCATCAACCGCATGTACGACAAGCTCATCGAGAACGGCGACGCGTCGTTTCTCACGGGCATCGTGGCGGCCGAGGACGAAGCGGCCTGGGATAACGCCGTGGAGTTCGTCGATTCCCTCTCCGAACCCGTATCCGGCGGCGCATCCGATGCCGTCGATGAAGCGCCATCGGCGCTGGTCGATCGCGCTTTCGAGCACGGCGACCTGCCGGCCGACGGCCCGGACCTTGCGGCCATCGCCCGCGCCGCGCGCTTCTCCTCGCGGGGGGTGATCTAGCATGCCTCAGGCCCGTGTCCTGCTTGGTACCGAAGTCGTCATGGACTTCATGAACGAGCGCCAACCGTTCTACCAGCAAACGCGCATGCTCATGGTGGCGGGCCGCGTGGGCGAGTTCGACCTGTGGGTAACCGCCCCGCAGGTGGTCGACCTCGTCTACCTGCTCTCCGAAGGCGGCAAGCCCGAGCTGCTGCCGCGCGCCATGGAGCGCGTCCGCGGCCTGCGTACCTTCGTGCAGGTGGCGGACCTTACCGCCGCGAACGTCGACCGCATGCTGGCCTCGTCGGGGCAAAACCCCGAGGGCCAGCTCATGGTCAACGCCGCCATCGACCTGCGGGCAGACTTCCTGCTCACGCACGAACCGGACGGACTGGAAAACGGCCTGGTCAAGGTCACGAACGTGCCGGGCATGTTCGAATGGCTGTGCGAGAACCGCGACCTGGACTACACGCAAATCGAGATTTAGCGAAGCCTTCCCTCTGTCACCTTCCTGTCACTTGACACTCCCAAGTGCCAGACTACAATCGAAATTAGCACTCAAGCTGTGAGACTGCTAACGCGCCCCGCACCTGCGGGGCGTTTCGTTCGCCGGGGCATGCACGGCCTGGCGCCCCGCCTGCGCGCGGGCGCCGCAAGCCGGCATCGCCGCAGGTAAACGAATCGCCCGCGCGCTGCGCGGCCGGTCCCGCAGCACCAAGCACGAACGGAAAGGAAGCGCCGCACCTATGCGCAAGTTCAAGACAGAGAGCAAGAAGCTGCTCGACCTGATGATCAACTCCATCTACACCAACCGCGAGATCTTCCTGCGCGAGCTCATCTCCAACGCGTCGGACGCCGTCGACAAGCTGTACTTCAAAAGCCTCACCGACTCCAGCATCCAGCTGACGAAGGACCAGCTCGGCATCGACGTCGCCTTCGACAAGGATGCCCGCACCATCACCGTGTCCGACAACGGCATCGGCATGACGCAGGAGGACCTGGACCGCAACCTGGGCACCATCGCCCATTCCGATTCCATGGCCTTCAAGCAGGAGAACGCCGAGCAGCAGGGCGACGACGTCGACATCATCGGCCAGTTCGGCGTGGGCTTCTACAGCGCGTTCATGGTGGCGAAGTCCGTGCGCGTGGTGTCGAAGGCCTACGGCAGCGACCAGGCCTGGGCCTGGGAATCCGACGGCGTCGAGGGCTACACCATCGAGGAGGCCCAGCGCGAGGGCAACGGCACCGACATCATCCTGACCCTGAAGGACAACACCGACGAGGAGAACTTCGACCAGTTCCTCAGCGAGTACGGCCTGAAGGACCTCATCAAGCGCTACAGCAACTACGTGCGCTACCCCGTGCGCATGGAGGTTTCGAAGTCCCGCCAGAAGCCCAAGCCCGAGGACGCCGGCGACGACTACAAGCCCGAGTACGAGCAGTACACCGAGGTCGAGACCATCAATTCCATGGTGCCCATTTGGAAGCGCAGCAAGTCCGATGTACAACAGGAAGAGTACAACGAGTTCTACAAGCAGACCTTCCACGACTTCACCGACCCGGCCGCCACGTTCTCCATCCACGCCGAGGGCGCGCTGTCCTACGACGCGCTGCTGTTCATCCCCGGCCGCGCGCCGTACGACCTGTACAGCAAGGACTACAAGAAGGGCCTGGAGCTGTACAGCTCCAACGTGCTGATCATGGAGAAGTGCGAGGACCTGCTGCCCGACCACTACAACTTCGTCCGCGGCGTCGTGGACAGCCAGGACCTCACGCTCAACATCTCGCGTGAGACGCTGCAGCAGAACAACCAGCTGCACGCCATCGCCCGCAAGGTGGAGAAGAAGGTCACGAGCGAGCTGAAGAAGATGTTGAAGAACGACCGCGCCGCCTACGAGAAGTTCTTCGAGGACTTCGGCCGCGGTCTGGAGTACGGCATCTACACCAGCTACGGCATGCTCAAAGACGAGCTTGCCGACCTGCTGCTGTTCTACAGCGCCAAGGAGCAGAAGATGGTCACGCTGGCCGAGTACCTCGAGGCCATGCCCGCCGACCAGAAGTCCATCTACTACGCCGCCGGCGACAGCACCGACCGCCTGGCCAAGCTGCCCATCGTGAACACGGTGCTCGGCAAGGGCTACGACGTGCTGCTGTGCACGAAGGACGTCGACGAGTTCTGCTTCCAGGCCATGATGACCTACGGTCCCGAGGCCGAGCAGGACGCCGAGGGCAAGGACATCGAGGGAACCGGCCCCAAGGAGCTCAAGAACGTGGCGTCGGGCGACCTGGACTTCGCCTCCGAGGAGGAGAAGAAGGAGGCCGAGGAAGCCGAGAAGGACAATGAGGCCCTGCTCGCTGCCATGAAGGAGCAGCTCGGCGACGCGGTCACCAAGGTGGCCGTGTCCACGCGCTTGACCGACGCGCCGTCGGCCGTCACCACCGAGGGCCCCGTGTCGCTTGAGATGGAGCGCCTCATGTCGCAGATGCCCGACGGCATGGGCGAGGTGAAGTCGCAGCGTGTGCTCGAGCTGAACGCGAAGCACCCGGTGTTCCAGGTGCTCAAGGACGCCCAGTCCGCCGGCGATGCCGAGAAGGTGAAGCTCTACACCGAGATCCTGTACGATCAGGCGCTCATCGTCGAGGGCATGCCCATCGCCGACCCGGTCGCCTACGCGAACGCGGTCACGAAGCTGATGGCCTAAGCGGCCGTTTGCGGCGCACGGCACGCTGCCCGGGAGCGCCTGCGCAACTCGGCGGCCTGCGGGCCCGCCGTCCCGAGCGGCTGCCCGCGCCCGGCGCGCGGCCCGACCGCCCGTCACCTGCCGAAACCCATTCCGAATGTGAAGCCTGCCGGCCCTCAACAGGGCCGGCAGGCTTTTTGTATTATGATGTTCACACTATGCAGAAGAACGTCCACGAAATATTCCAGATGATCGAAACGCCGCTTATCAGCTTCACGGTGGTGGTGCTGAGCTGCGTATGCTTCCTGCTGTCGCTGTGGATCATCATGATCATGGTTAGGCTCGTGGTGGGATGAGCTTGCAACGGCACATCTCGCGCGCCGGGCGGCGGGGGTAGGCACCGCTATGTGGCAGCGCTTCACGTGGTATGACGTCAGGGTCATCGGCCATTACCTGGGCATGCTGGTGCTTTTCTCTTCTGTGGCGCTTGTTGCGCCGCTGGTCACCGCCATCGTGTTCCGCGAATGGGTCCCTGCAAGCCATTACCTGCTTTCCATAGGATTGTCGCTCATCGTCGGCTCGGCGTTGCGCTTCCTGCGCATCGAACCCGGGCGCCTAAACCGCCAACAGGCGTTGGTGGTCACGGGCCTGGCGTGGGTGGTCCTGGCGTTCATGGCCACCATCCCGCTGTATCTTTCGGGTCATTACAACACGTTTCTCGATGCCATGTTCGACGGCGTCTCCGGCATCACCACCACGGGCGTCAGCATCATCTCCGACCTCGACCACCTTTCCTGTGCCGATAGCATGTGGCGCTTTGTCACGATCTTGCTTGGTGGCTTGGGCCTGGTAGTGGTGGCGTTGTCGTTCGGTCTGTTCGGCAAGCGCTCGGGCGCCAGCCTATATATGTCCGAGGGCCGCAGCGAGCACGTGGTCCCCAACATCGTGCAAACCGCCCAGTTCATCGCAAAGCTGTCGCTGGGCTTCATCTGCGTGGGAACCGCCGTGCTGGCCGTCATGTGTGCGTTCGCCGGCATGGAGGCGTCGCGTGCGTTCCTCAACGGCCTATGGTTGGCCATCTCCAGCTTCTGCACCGGCGGCTTCGCGCCCATGAGCACGTCCATCCTGTACTACCATTCGTTCCCCATCGAAGTGGTGCTCATGCTCCTCATGATCATCGGATCGGTGAACTTCGTGCTGCATGCCGAGCTGTGGAAGGGACATCTGAACGTGTACTTCCGCGACATGGAGATCCGCACCATGTTCATCTGGATCGCCGTGATGACTTTGGTGTTCGCCGCGTCGGTGTCGGCAAGCTCGGATTTCTCGAACCTTGCCACCATGATGCGCCGCGGCGTGTTCCTGATCGTATCGGCGTTCTCCACCACGGGCTTCCAAAACGTTACCACCAACCAGCTGACCACGTCGCTGACCTCGGGCGCGTTCCTGGTCATCGCCGCGCTCATGTGCGTGGGCGGCGGCGCCGGCTCCACGTCGGGCGGCATCAAGTTCAGCCGCATGGGCCTGATCATCAAGTCGCTCGTGGCCACGGTGAAGGAGACGCTGGCGCCCGATTCGGCGCGCGTGGTGGTGTCGTACTACCACCTGGGGAGGCGCATCTTGTCGCCCGAAGTGGTCAAGCAGGCCATGACCGTGTTCGTGTTGTACGTGGTCACCTATGCCGTGGGCGCGCTCGTGGGCATCGCGCACGGCTACGACGCCACGCAGTCCATCTTCGAATCGGTGGCCATGGCCTCCAGCGGCGGCATCTCGTCGGGCGTGTGCTCCCAGGGCATGCCCGCGTCGCTCGAGCTGTTCTACATGCTTGAGATGTGGGCCGGCCGTCTGGAGTTCCTCACGCTGATCGCGCTCATCGTCGAGGTCGTGGTGACGCTCGACCCGCGCAGGGTGGTAAGGAGCAGGCTGGTGAGGCGCTCATGATGCGGAAAGGAATGGCCGCCGCGGCGCTGACGGTCGCGTTGGCGCTCCCCATGTTCGCGTGCCCGCAGGGCGCGTTCGCCGACGAGCCCGCTGAAGGCGACAATGCCGTCAACGTCACGCAGCTGCCCGACAGCTCGTTCATCTACGACACGTCCATCACGGACCTGAGCACGGCCGATAGCTATTACGATAAGCAGACGGTGCAGGTCACCGGCGAGGTGGTGGGCGATCGTATCACCGCCGGCGACGGCCGCCACTGCTGGCTGCAGTTGGCGTCGCCCTCCGATTCGTCCACGGTGTCGGTCTACGTCACCAACGAATCCGCCGACAAGGTGGACACGTACGGCACCTATGGCCGCAAGGGCACCACGCTGCAGGTGCGCGGCACGTTCAATCTGGCGTGTCCCGACCACGACGGCGCATCCGATCTGCATGCGCAGGTGGTGACGGTCACGGAGAAGGGCAAGGCCACTCCCGACGAGTTCGACATCAACGCGTTCATCCCGGGCATGGTGACCGTCATGATCGGCCTGGCTATGATGGTGGTGTTCTATCTGCTGCGCGAACGCCAGCGATAAGGCTACAAGGAGGAAAGCTTGCAGAGAGCGCAGGTTGTGAAACTTGACCGCGGGTATCCGCTCGTGCGATGCGAGGATGGGCGCCTTGTGCGCTGCGAACACGCAACGGCCCTGGTCAAGGGCGAGAAGGTACGTGCCGTCATCGGCGACTTCGTCGAGGTGAACGCGCCGGAGGGCCACGACAAGGGCATCATCGAGTCCATCTGTCCGCGCGAGCGCGCCTTCGTGCGCAAGGATCCCACCGAGCGCGCCGTCCCCCAGGTGCTGGCGGCGAACTTCGACCGCGTCATCTTGGCCCAACCGCTGGCCGAGGTGAACCTGCGCCGTCTGGAGCGCGAGCTGGTGCTGGCGTATGAGACCGGCGCCGCCGTCACGGTGGTGCTCACGAAGGCCGACCTTGCCGAGAGCGAGGAGCAGGTGGAGCAGGTAGCCGACCGCGTTCGCGCGCTGGCGGGTCCCGACGTGCGCACGCTGGTGGTGTCGGACGGCAACGCGGAAAGCGTGGAGGCCGTGCGCGCCCTCATGGCCCCCGGCACCACCACGGTGCTGGTGGGGAAGTCGGGCGTGGGGAAGTCCAGCCTGGTCAACATGCTCGTCGGCGAAGAGGTGCAGGAAACGGGCTCGGTGCGCGAGGGCGACGGCAAGGGCCGTCACACCACGGTCAGCCGCGAGATGGTGGCCATTCCCGGCGGCGGGTACGTGGTGGACATGCCCGGCGTGCGAGGCCTGGGGCTGTGGGATGCCGATGCGGGCATCGGCGCGGCGTTCGCCGACATCGAGCAGGCGGCGCAGCAGTGCCGTTTCCGCGACTGCAAGCATGAGAACGAACCGGGCTGCGCCGTGCGCGCCGCCGTGGAGTCCGGCGAGATAGCATCCGAGCGTTTCGCCAGCTACCAGGCCCTGAAGCAGGAGACGGCCACGTTGCGCGATCGTCGCGAGGAGGCCCGTCGCATGCGCGGCGAGAAGGCCAGCGACAAGAAGCGCGGCGGCCAGGGCGGGCGTCCTGGCCGCGGCAAGCGTCGCCGCTAGCGCCTGCGACGTTCATGGCGTCTCCATCCGATTGCCGGGCCGTTTCGCGCTCGCTTGCCAAAAACGCTACAATATAAGGGTTAACCGAAAGCAACGCGCACGTCGGCGTGCGGCTGCTGCGCCCGGTCCATGGCCGCGGCCCGGCAACCCGCATTCGGCGTAAACGGACCCGAAACAAAGGACGTGCATGAATCCGGTCATCGTAATCCCGACGTTCGTGTCGCCGCGCCGCCGAAAGGATTCCGGCAGCGTGATCGCCACGTACGACCACACCACCCCGCTGAGCAATCCCGGCGAGCTGCCGCGTCTGCTCACGTCTTTGCAGAAGGTTCGCGGCATCGGGCAGATCATCGTGCTGGTCGCCGCCGAGCCCGCCATCTCCGACCAAGCCGCAGAGAAGGTGCAGGACATCGTCTCGCGCTTCCCCAGCCTCAACATCGCCATCATCGGCGCCGACGAGTGCAAGCTCGTGCAGCAGCGTATGGAGCAGCTGGGCCTGGGCAAGCTGTCGAAGGAGATCGGCCTTGTCGGCTACGGCGCCATCCGCAATCTGGGCCTGGTGCTTGCCAACGTCATGGGCTTCGACTCCATCGTGTTCCTTGACGACGACGAGGTCATCGACGACGCCGACTTCCTGCAGAAGGGCGTCTACGGCCTGGGCAAACTTACGCGCAAGGGCGTGCCCATCCTGGCGAAGACCGGCTACTATCTGAACTCCGAGGGCTCGTACCTGTCGAAGAGCCAGGATAAGTGGTACAACCATTTCTGGCAGCAGGGCAAGGCGTTCAACAAGTGGATCACGAAGGCCATGCGCGGCCCGCGCCTGTCGCGCAGCAACCATGTGTGCGGCGGATGCTTGGCCATTCACAAGGAGGCGTTCAAGCGTCTGTCGTTCGACCCGTGGGTCGCTCGCGGCGAGGACCTGGACTACATGCTGAACCTGCGCATGTACGGCAGCGACATCTGGTTCGACAATCAGTGGAGCCTTCGCCACCTGCCGCCGGCGTCCACCAGCGAGGGCACGCGCTTCCGCCAGGATATCTACCGCTGGCTCTACGAGTACCGCAAGATGGAGTACAGCCGCACGCAAATCGACTTGATGCAGGTCAAGCCGCAGTCCCTCGAGCCCTACCCGGGCCCGTTCCTGGAGCCGGGCATCACGAAGCGCATCCGCATCACGGCCATCCTGCGCAGCCTTGCCCGCAAGGACAAGAAGGCGTACCGCCAGGCCGCCAAGGCCGCGCGCACCGAGGCCGTCATGTACGCGCAGCGCAACTGCTCGAAGTACTTCGAGTTCCAGTTCGTGTGGCCCGAGCTCATGGCGCGCATGGATAGCGACCAAATCTTGCACACGGCCATCGTGCAGTCCGTGGCGCGTCGCCAAGCGGCGGCGAACATGGCGGCGGCGTTCCCCGTGGCGGGTATCGGTGCCGGCGTCGACCCGGGCGTGACCAGCGAGATTCGTCTGAACATAGCCGAATAGGGAAGGTGGCGCGGCGTAATGGACGTGTTCGCTGCCTTTATCGCGCCCGCGTTGGCGGGCGTGTTCGTCGGCGTGATGTCGGGGCTTCTCGGCGTGGGCGGCGGCACCATCATGGTGCCCATCTTCCGCCTGGCGTTCGGCATGAGTCCGCTGGCCAGCACGGCGACCAGCCTGTTCGCCATCATCCCCACGTCCATCTCGGGCGTGGTCGCGCATACCCGTGCGAAAACCTGCGTGCCCAAACTCGGCCTGGCTCTCGGCGTGGGCGGCGCAGTCATGTCGCCGGTGGGCGTGTGGCTGGCTAGCGTCTCGCCCGGCTGGCTGGTCATCTGCGTGGCGGCGGTGGTCATCGGTTTCAGCGCGTTCAAGATGTTCAAGAAGGCCGTGAAGTGCGCGTCCGTGCCCCGCGCGGGGCAGGCGGGCGGCAACGCGCAGGCGGCGGCAGGTGCGAGCAGCGCTGCGTCTGCAGGCTCGGGTGCCGAATCCGCGAACCCGGGTGCCGCGTCCTCTCAGCCCGTTCTCTCTCGCAAGCAGTATCTGCAGGGCGCATGCATCGGCCTGGTGGCCGGCCTGACCTCGGGCTACGTGGGCGTGGGCGGCGGCTTCATCATGGTGCCGCTCATGCTGGCCATCCTAGACATCCCCATGAGCCTTGCCTCGGGAACGTCGCTCATCGCCATCATGATCTTGGCCATCCCCGGCGTCATCGAGCAGGGCCTGCTCGGCAACATCGATTACCTGGCGGGCATCGCCATCGTGGTCGGCAGCATCCCCGGCGCCCTGGTGGGCGCGCGGCTGGTGCGCGTGGTGCCCGAGCGACAGCTGCGGTTCATCTTCGGCGGCTTTCTGCTGGTGGCGGCCGTCATGCTCATGCTCAACGAATTCGGTATACTTGGCTGACGCCGCACGTGGGCCTTTTCTGCCGGCCTATCGTGCCCGATAAGGAAGGAGTCGGCGTATGAACGTCGATATGGAGGACAACCGCGCAAGGCTTCCGCGTTATTTCACGCTCGAGATGCTTATGTCGGTGATGGTGGCGCTGTCGGGTCTTGTGCTCATCTGGAACCTGGTGTCGCCCGTCGTCAGCGTGTTGGCGCTGTTCATCGCGGGCATGGTGTTCACGCTGTCCATCACCGTGCTCATCCGTTTGCTCATGGACCCCGATTCCGTGCGCGCGCGTCAATCCAGCAACGTGCTGCAGCTGGCAAGCCAAACGCTCGGGGCCATGGGCGAGGAGGGCCTGAACAGCAAATCCGCCCAGCGCATCTGCAGCCTGCTTTTGCCCTCAACCGCGGCCATCGCCATCGCCATCACCGACGATCGCTTCATCTTGGGATACGCCGGCTACGAGGAATCGCACAACCTCTCGGGCAGCATCATCCGCACGCATGCCACGTACTCCACGCTGTCCGACGGCAAGACGCGCGTGCTGTTCACCCCCGAGGAAATCGGCTTCCCCAAAGGCACCCACGGCATCAACGCCGCCATCATCGTGCCGCTGACCGTGGGCAAGGACGTGAAGGGCACGCTGAAGTTCTACTACCGCCGTGCGAACCATATCAGCGAAACCCAGAAATCCATCGCCACCGGCTTCGGTCAGCTGCTGTCCACACAGATGGCGGCATCGGCGCTCGAGGAGCAGACGGCTTTGGCAACCAAGATGGAGCTCAAGATGCTCCAAAGCCAGATCAACCCGCACTTCCTGTTCAACACCATCAACACCATCGCGTCGTTCACGCGCACCGATCCCGCGCGCGCCCGCACGCTGCTGCGTGAGTTCGCGAAGTTCTACCGCAGCACGCTCGAGGATTCCGGCGACCTGATCGAGTTCCGCCGCGAGCTCGAGCAGACGCAGCGTTACTTCATGTTCGAGCTGGCTCGTTTCGGTGAGGACCGCTTGGAGCTGGTCTGCGACGTGGAGCCCGAGGTCGAGGACATGATGGTGCCGCCGTTCTTGATTCAACCCCTGGTGGAGAACGCGGTGCGCCACGCCATGCCCTCCGAGGGCAAGCTGACCATCCGCGTGGAGGGCGTGCGCCAGGGCGACGACGTCGTCGTCTCCGTCATCGACGACGGCAACGGCATGACGCAGGAGGCGTGCAACAACATCCTTCATCCCGGTTCCACGACGGGTTGCGGCATTGCCGTGGGCAACGTGCACGACCGCATCTGCGGCTATTTCGGTGCCGGCACGCATTTGGAAGTGGAAAGCGAGCTCGGTCAGGGCACCACGGTGCGTTTGGTGTTGATCGAAGGCGGTTTGAGACAGTATTAGGAAATGAAAACGGCCCCGCGGATGCGGGGCCGTTGATTACGAATGGTGCCCGAGGCGAGAGTCGAACTCGCACGTCTTTCGACAACGGTTTTTGAGACCGCCGCGTCTGCCATTCCGCCACTCGGGCGCGAAATCGAATTATACCCGATGTTTCCGAAAGCGCAAACCGAAATTTCAGAGCACGCGCAAAAAGCAACGATACAAGCCGAAAATCGTTAGGACAGGCACGAAAGCCGAAACAAGGCGACTTCGGTTCGAAGGCGCCAAAGCGAGACGATCATTCGGTTCGAAGGCATCGAAAAAGATGCCTTTCGGCTCCTGGGGACCGATGCGACGCACTATTCGCAGCGAATCAAACCGCCTCGGAACTCGCTAGCCTACAATTTTGACGTTGTTGGCGTACTCGCTCGCGTCATCGGTATACACCGCCGCATTTTTCTTCTGGCGCTGAAGCTCTTCTTCGGTAAACGTGCGCTTGACCACGCCAGGAACGCCCGCGACCAGCGAGCGCTCGGGAATCACGGCATGCTCTTTGACCAGCGCGCCCGCGGCGATAATGGAACCGCGACCGACATGGGCACCGTTCATAACCGTGGCATGCATGCCCACAATAACGTCGTCCTCGATGGTGGCACCGTGCACGATGGCGTTGTGCCCCACCGACACGCGCTCGCCAATGATGATGGGCAGATCGTAATCGGCATGAAGCATGGCGTTGTCCTGCACGTTGCTGTCGCGGCCGATGGTGATGGACGCGACTTCGGCACGCACCGATGCGCCGAACCATACGGAAGTGTTTTCCGCCAAATGAATATCGCCGGAAAGCGTGGCGCTGTCGGCGATGAACGTAGCTTTCTCCACATCAGGACGCATGCCTTTGAATTCGATGATCATGGTGTTCCTCCCTCTTCTTAACCATGTCGCAACGGGAAATGCGCGACATGGTTCACGGATGGTATCAGAACCCATTCCCCACACATACGCTCAAGTGTCCGCAATCCGATGAGCGCGACCATACAGCATGCTCGTCGGTGACAGAACGAGAAGGGTGGCTACCCAGAGGCGCTTCACGGGCATCAACGAATCGCCCGACCGCTTCGTCGGCAAGCCAACCATCCAAAAAACCACCGCTTCCTCTTTTGGCCGTTTGGGACTTTGCGCGCTCACCATTTGGGCCGCAGAGTACTTCGCGCGCGCTGGCGAACGCAGCACAATCGCTTTGAAAGCCGAACTGGCGCGATGGACGCCGAAGGGAGAGCACTTTTATCGCGATGCGAAAGGAAGTGATGGGAATGATGAAACCCATGACGAAGAAGATTCTGCTGGGCGTGCCCGCAGTTGCATTGTCCGCGGCGCTTGCATGCACGATGGTTGCATGCGGCGGTGGCGGCGGCGAGCAGAGCGAATCGGGCGGCGATGCCGCCGCCAGCAAATCGGCCTACGAATCCCAGAAGATTGAAGTCGAGGGCTTCACCGTCGAATCACTCGCCGATGGCACGTACTATCGCGGCGAGTTCTACGAGCAAGACGGCTTCTGGCTGCGCGTACGCATCACAAACACGAGCGACAAGCCGCTCGATCGCTTCAGCTTCACCACGAATGCTGCTCCCGGCAACCTTGAACCGGGCGATAGTATCTTCAATACATTCACCGCGTATGTCGAAGAAATCGAAACCCCGCCGGCGGAGCTTTGCAAAGACGCCCAAACAGAGGGCAACCCGACCATCGCACCTGGCGAAAGCGTTGAGTGGGTGTATTTCTGGGTCGTTGACAACAACTATTACGGACCTATTATCGTCGAATTCGAGAATGACGTATCGGGCGGCACCAACCCCAGCGTGATGCACTTCGATACCACGGGATGCGAGACCGACGAATACAAGGCAGTTAAGGAAAAGGCCGACGAAATCAAGGCCCTTGGCGGCGTCGATTTCGAAACCTATAGCGCGAAGGCCGCCGATGGCTGGACGCTTACCGAAATGGACGAGAAGCACAGCGATGCCGAATTCAGCCTCGATGCCGTAGATGATGGACACGTCGACGTGTACACCGCCTCCAAAGACCCGATGGGTGAAGCCAAGCTCGCCCAGAACAACATGGGTGGCGGCGAGATTGACGAAGTCGAAATCAATGGCGTGACGTGGACGCGCTTCGTCGCTACGCATGGCGCCACGTACCTGTATGCCGAAGCATCGAACGGCACGACGGTCAGCATCTATGCTAACAGCAATCTCACCTGGGAAGATGCCCTGCCCATGTTCGAAATGGTAACTTTGAAGTAACGAGACGCCGCGACCGTTCAAATACAAATGAGGCCTGCATAGCGTTATCGCTCAACAGCAGCAAAGGCCGATTCCGGAAATTCGAAATCGGCCTTTTGATAAACGAGCCGGTTTCGGCGCAGCAAGCAACGACAAAACGACAGGCTAATAGAACAATTCCACCTCATCTTTGAGGAATTCCTCGACGCCGCATGCGCCAGACGCCGCGCCGCCAACAACGATTCGCTTCGCACTCGGATGGGCAGACAGGAAATCGGCCATCCCGCTCTGACCCTTTTCTTTGCCGCTTTTCACTTCAATAGCCGAAAGCGAATCAAAGCCCTTCGAAACGACGAAGTCAACCTCTTTCGTCCCCTCACGCCACCAATACACGCCCAGGCCCTCTTCGGACGCCCGCGCGAGAAGCCGTGCGCCAACCGCCGATTCGACCAAATGGCCGCGCAAATCGGGCTCGCCCAAATATCTCGATTTCTCAATTCCCGACGATGCCGTCATAAGCGAGGTGTCGTACACCATGAAACGTGGCGACGATTTTCTGCGCCTCACCTCTTTGGCATCGTATTTCTGAATGCCGCAAAGCATTCCCGCTTTATCAAGCAAATCGAGATAATGCGCAACCGTCACCGTGTTGCCCGCATCTTGCAGCTGTCCAAGCATCTTGGTATACGAGAGTTCTTGCGCTGAATACGTTGCGCCGAGCCGGAAAAGCGCCCTCATAAGCGCCGGCTTGCGAATATCTTCAAGGGCCAAAACGTCTTGCGAAATCGTTGGCTCAATAATCGCTTCACGAATATACGAAATCCAGCGAGTATCGTCGCTCGCAAATCGCGCTGCGCCAGGGTAGCCGCCGTAATAAAGGTAATCATCAAACGAGAAACCGAACGCCTGGAAGCATTCCGAATAGCTCCAATGCGGAGAATGAATAATCTCAAAGCGCCCCATGAGGGAATCTTCCAGTCCCTTGTGCAGCAGAAGCGACGACGAGCCGCTTAAAACAACCCGAACCGGCATGTCGTTTCGCCGATCGGCATCGTAGAGTGACTTAACGACGAGCGACCAATGGGGCACCTTTTGAATCTCGTCAACGACAAGCACCACAGGACGCGACCCCAACCGCGTGGCGTTTCGAGCCTGTTGCCATTCGACCTGAAGCCATTCTTCACTCGGAACGATAGCGTCATCTGCACTTATGAAAAAATGCTCCATGTCGACTTTCGCCAAAGCCTGACCAAGCATCGTGCTCTTGCCTGTTTGACGAGGCCCAACGACAACCTGCATAAGCGGGTTATTTGCTTCGGAGATCCTATCGACGATGGTTTTCACATAATGCCGCTCAAACATTCCAGAACCCGTATTCTTCTCGTACTGAGTATTTTTACTCATTGTACTGAGTATTTTTACTCAGTACAATGAGTAACTTCAATCAGGTCGGTTACGACTTGCCGTTTGGCCTGCCCTCCCATGGGAAGGTCGGCACGCGCCCATCTCCATCGTGCCACACGTCACGCACACAGCTGGAACGCGCCTGCGCGACGGGAACGCATTCTTCTCAAATTCTTCCCCGGGGCGAATTCGAGAGCCGAAAATAAAAAAGCAGGTCAGAACTTTTACCGTTCTGACCTGCTGAAACTTTTGGTCGCGGGGACCGGATTTGAACCGATGACCTTCGGGTTATGAGCCCGACGAGCTGACCAGACTGCTCCACCCCGCAATATGTTAGGTGCCTTAAGGCAAGAAAATATATTACCAGCCTCGGCGATTAATGCAAGACCGAATTTCCGAGAATACCCGCCAATCACCAGTTCTTCACAATCGAAGCCAAATCGGCAGTTGCTTCTCGATCATAATAAGAATTTCGTCACCCAAACGCGGAACAATCGCTCGTCCCTCGCGAGCAATAAGAACTTCGGCACCTAAACGCAGAACGGCCCCGAGTCCTCGGGGCCGTTCCGTTTAATGCTGCTCGCCCTTCGCTAGCTGCGACGACGCCAGCAAGCAGCCGCGCCGCAAACCACCAGCGCAAGCCCAGCCGCAACCGCAGCCGCGCCAAGCATCAACCCGGCATCGTCAGCCGTCTTCGAGAACAGCTTCACAACCGGATTCTTCGGCGTCGTTGCGCCACCGCCCGGCGTGGGCGCAGGAGCAGGCGGCTCGGTATAGGAATTCTTGAACGTCGGGGCCGCGCCACCATCGTAAGCCACCGTCGCGACCAAATTCCCCTGGCCATCGTCGACCACGTTCACGACAACGTTATACGTCGCGGTATCGTAGGTCACATTCGCTTGCTTGTCGTTCACCTCGGAAATCGTATACACGTAGGTACCAGGTTCCGCAAACGTCAGCGCGGGGAACGCAACCGATCCCGCAGCATCGTTCTTCGCCTGATAAACCGTACCGTCTTCCGCGGTCAGCACAAAGGTGAACTGGCCATCGGCCAAGGCCTTGCCGCTCAACACCTTCGTTGCGCCAAGCACCACACTCGTCGTACCGTGCGCATACGTATTCACAAACGTAGCATTGACATCATCCGTAGCGAACGCATGCTCAACCACCAAGCTACCTTCGCCGTTATCGACCACTTTCGTGTGAATCGCGATTGATTTGCCGTCGAACGTCACGCCATTATGCGTCGTGCCAGCGCCCACCTCGCGCAGAACGTAGTCGTGCTCGCCAGCCGTCGTATACGTAACCGCGCTCATGGCCACGTTGCCCGCAGCGTCATTCGCGCCCCGCGCCACAACCTGACCGTTTTCAACAAGCTCGAAAAGGAACTCGCCCTCGACCAGCTCGCGCCCCACGAGCGACTTCGAGACCGTAATCTGGCTGGTTACGCTCGAATCAACGGGGGTAACGCTGTACGCATTGGTGAACTCGAACATCGGCTTGGTCTCGTCGCCGACACGTTCAACCGTCAGCTCGCCCTTGCCGTTATCGGTCACCTTGAAGCTCACCGTTTTCACGCTGGTGTCGTTGGTAACACCAGGCGCGCTGCCGGTTTCGGTAATCGTATAGGTGAACACATGGGAGCGAACCGTGGCAGTTTGCGCCGCGGGAGCAGCACTCTGAACGCTCGCCGCCGCATTATCGGTTGCCGCATTGGCAGCCGCTACAGCATTGCTGGAAGCCACGGGAGCCGTCGGTTGATCGCTCGCATTGCCGCTCGGAGTCGCATCGCTTGTGCCGGAAGCGGCGTCAACCGCTGCAGGCTCAGCGCCGCCCGCCGCAGCAAGCCCAACCGCATCGTCGCTCACAGGAACCGCACCTTGGCCAGCGCCGTCGGCATTCGCCGCACCATCAGCAGCATTGCCAGCAAGATCATCGCCCGTCGCCGCCTGCGCAGGCGTTGCGGAATCGCCCGCAACCCCGACGCCCGCGGTCGTGCCCGCAGCCACAACATCATTCGCGGCAGGAGCTGCAGACTGAATGCTTACCACACCAGTGTCAGCAGTCGCTCCTTGCTGCGTGGTGCCCAGCGCCTTGTTCAGAGCATCGAGCGTAAACACGATTTTGCCGAAATCGATGCTTCCGTTAACATCGTTCGTCGCGGTCACACGTTCGGGCATGGGAGCGCCATCCTCGTTCGCCGTAATGGAGAACGTGAATTTGTCCGTGATGTCGCCTGGGGTCAAGCCTTCAGCGCGGCTCAAATGCTTCACGCCCGTCACGCTCACCGACGCATCGCCCGCTCCGTACGTGTTCTCGAAAGCCAACCCCTTCTCGCCAGTCTCGATAGTCACGGCAAGCGTGCCAGAGCCATTATCGACAGCTTTGATGGCGAACGAGATCTGCTGGGTCGTTGCGGTAATGCCACGATCGGAGAGCCCGTCAGTCTTCTCGTACGCAATGCACGGAATAGTCCAGGTTACAATGCCCCTGTCGTTTGTCTCCTTCGTGGCAGAGCGCTTCGCGACCAGCTCGTTCAGCTTCGCCGTATCGAAGTTCAGCGTGTCGAACGCAACCACGCCGTCGGCCGCATTCGTCGCCATAGTCGCCATAAGCACATCGCTGCCCGCCGCTTCCCCTTCGGCATACTGCATGCCAAAGGCGAACTCGCCTTCAACCAGCGCGCGGCCGCTCAAGGTTTTCGTCGCATTCACATCAACGCTTCCCGAAGCGGAATAGCTGTTCGTGAACGAAACCTTTGCCGCATCGGCGGCTGGGCTATCACCCGTCTTGTAGGTATACGTCGCAGCATCGGGACCGCCGGAAACCATCGTGGTCGCCGTAAGCGTCGCCGTAGCGGGATCATCACTCACGGAAATCGTCACCGTACGAACAGCCGTATCGAAGGTGTATCCGTTGCCCGCGTCGCCAAGCTCGGAAACGGTATACGTGAACGTTTTGCCCGCGTCGAGCTGTGTGAATTCCACATCGCTGCATACCGGCACGCTCGCCGCCTTACCATCCTTGGCAGCAGGCATATCGAACACCTTGCCGTTCATGAGCAGACCAAGCACCGCAGCCGACGCCTCGTCATGAGGCACAACCTGAATCCGGAACTGACCCTGGGTCATGTCGCGGCCGTTCAGAGTCTTCGTCAGCGTCAACCCGCCAGCAGCCGTGTAGTTGAGGCTCGTTTCGTACTTATTCACGAATGTGCCGTTCTCGGTCGAGGACGTAGCAACCAGGTGGCCCTCGCCGTCGTCGGTCACCGTCACATAAATCTTCGCGACATTCGTGCTGTATTGGATGCCAGCCTTCGCGGGGTTGGGCACAATCTCGCGCACGGCATAGACGAACGTCTTGCTCGTGACTGCGCTGCCATCGATGACCATATCGTCCGCCGTGAACCTGATGCTACCGAAGTCAAACGCCACCGCCTCGCCATCTTTGGCGCTCGTCGGCTGAACAGTCGCAGTCGCGCCGCCGGAAGGCATGGGAGCGCCTTTGGTTTCAGCCTGAATCTCAAACGAGAAGCTATCGTTTTCGGTCCAATCGCGGCCCTCAAGAATCTTGTTCAAGCCAAAGTTCGTCGTGGCATATTCCGTATTTGCCGGTGCGTAGGTATTCCTGAAAGCCACCGTCGGAGTGCCGCTTTCGACCAGCTTGCCGTCAACATACGTCGCCACATCAAGGCTCATGCCGCCCTTCAGGCTTACAACGATTTTCACCACATGGGTCGCGCCATCGTAGGTCACACCAGCAAGCTTCCCATCGTCACCGGGAACAACTTCGCTCACGGCGAACTCAAATGTCTTGCCCGCGTCGACCTGCGTAAACGTGATGTCGTCGATCGGCCTCATAACGTCGGCCACGCCTGCGGCGCGATCGTTCGGGTTGCTGAACTGGAGCACGCCACCGCAGTTTTCGTCAACGCGCTTAAGCAGTGCCTTCGAGGCATCATCGGCTCCTTCGATGTTGAAAGCGAATTCGCCCGCATGCATCGTGCGACCATTGAGCGTCTTCTCCACCGCAAGGCCACCAAAGCTACCGTACGTCTTTTCCTCGGAATACACGTTGGTAAAGGTCGCCCCACCGTCGTAAGAGACCTCGGCCTGCAAAGTGCCCGAATGGTCGTCGGTCACCTTGACCGTCACCAGGCACTCATGGGTATCAAACGCGATATGGCTCGACTGCGCAGCTTCGGAATTCAGCGCCTTGCCGCAGTAAGCGTTTTCGACCATCTTGAACGTATACGTGCCAGGTTTGGCAAACGAAAGCTTATCGAAGCTGAAGGTCTTCGGAACGTCATTCGCCAAGCCGCTTACCGTTGCCTGCTTCGCAAAATCGGCGCCGGGCGCATCGGTCGCGGCCTTGTTAGCCGGCACCAGGCTGAACCCAAAGCTCTCGGCTTCGGTCATCGCACGGCCCTGGAACACCTTTGTGCCAGAAATCGTGGCCACAGCGGGTTCGGGTCTGTAGCTGTTTTCGAATGCGAACGCCTTCGCATCGGTCGTGGCACCCTGCTTAGAGTACGCAACGCTCAGCTCGATATGGGCATCGGCTCCCTTAACCGTGACAATCGCCTGCCACACTGTGGGGTCATACGTCACACCAGGCAAACCTTGGCCAGCAGCCAGGTCTTTCGCATCGACCCACGCATTGTCGACCTTCACCACTTCAGAAATTTCGTAGACATATTCCTTGCTTTTCGCGTCACCCAAGTCGCTCAGGTTGAATGTCGCCTGAGGGAACGCGATACTTCCGCTTGCAGAAACCGTCGACACCACGCCGCGGTAGTCAACGCCAGCGGCGGTTTTACCCGTCACGACCTCGACGCCATCCCCCTCGGGCAACGGAGCCGAAGCGTCAGTCGTTTTCACCATCACGAAGAACATGCCCGACTCAAGCGTGCGCTGACCCGTTGCGTCGTTCCACGTTTTCGTACCACTCGGGTTCCACGTCACGCTCTGGTCGCTGAACGTGTTCGTAAACGCAGCGAGCTCGGCGGCCTCGGGCGTTTTGAATTCAACGCCGTTATCGTCCGCAAGCTTCGTCATAACCGATTCGACCGAAAGCGTGCCATCATGCTTATCGGCGACAACGACCTTTACCTCATACAACGCTTGCGACATGGAAACGCCCGGGTTAACGGTGCTGTTTTCTTCCGATTCGTAAACCTGGTAGATATACGTGCCCGGCTGCGTGTACACGATGTCGCCGAAGTGGAAACCAACCTGCGTGCCCGCCGGCGTGCCTTCGAGCTGCGTTCCCTCAAGACGCGCCACGCCATCGCTTGCGCCCTCAGGCATCGGAGCGACCACAGACGTGTTGGCATCTTTCAGCAGGAATGCGAATTTGTCGCTGGACAGCCAAGCGCGGCCGTTGAGGATCTTCGCGCCCGCAAGCGCAGTTGAGCCCTCCAGCGTACCCTGCGCGGCATACGTGTTCACGAACTCGGCCTTCGCAACCTCGCCCGCTACAACCGTGCCCGTCGCGGCAATCGCCTTGCCTTCGACATCAGCCGGAGACGTCTGCGAGAAACCAGGGTTCGCATGCGTCAGCGAGCCATCGTCGGCAGGCACATTCAGCAGCTCCTCAACCGAATAGGCGGCATTCGGAGCAACACCATACACGTACAGCGTTTCATCGGCCTTGATCGAATGCGTTGCCTTTCCATTCTCGTCAAACGTCAGCTCAAACGGGTCGCCGCACACGTCTCCTGCGGCGTTCTTCACTTCGGCATGCAGCGTTTTACCCGCCGCAGCCTCTACCGTGAGCTCGAAATCAAACGACTTGTCGGAATAAGCGGCCGCATCGAAACCCTCGGGCATATCGAGCGTCTTCGAAACCGCCAGCGTTCCCGGAATTTCAACCGACAGCTTGCCGTTGTTGCCCAAATGCGGAATAACCGTCGTCGCGGCCGAGGTCGACGTCTCGCTGTTCCACTTCGGATTCAGCACGTCAGTCGCCGTGCCGGTGATATTCTCCGCCTTCGACTTGGCGAGTTCATCGATATACGTCAAACGTGCCGTGCCGGCCTTGAAATAGGCATTGCCGCTGGCGTCGTACGCAAGAGCGCCCGAAAATTGCTCGGCCGTGCCAGGTGGGAAGCTGATGACCTCGGTTTTCTCGACAGCCTTGCCGCCTTCGCCCATCGCAAAGAAATGATTCTGGTAGTAATGCGTTCCACCCGCCGCGATAGCGCCGCGAGTCGCAGGCTGCGTGCACGCTTCATCAGCATAAATCGGGGTATCGCTCGTGAAGTAGTAATATGCATTGCCCTTCGAAGGATTGAAGTGCGAAACCGCATCGCCCAACGCGGCACCCGGGGTGAACGCATTCGCGTAGAAATTCACCTTGCCGTCTTTGGTATTGTCCGCAATGTATTTCGCCATGGCTTCATCGGGGTTCGCAACAAACGCAAGCGCATCGGGCTTAATGCTCGACGTGAAGAAAACGCGCAGCGGATACGTATCGCTTACCGTCATAGTGCCCGCAGTTTCGTTCACATTGAAGTTGCGCAGCGGAATAAGGCCCGCGGGAACCTTCACCTGAACCTTATCGCCCACCGCCATATCGCTCGATTTCGTCACGGTGATCACGATATTGCCCAGGCTCGCAGTTTTGCCGTTCAGTTCGGTCGTGCCTTCAAATGTGTAGGTGTCGGCGGTATCGGTCGTGGTTTTCGTCGCATCGCTAAACACATGGTTGTTCACCACGATCGCTTTGAATGCGTCAACCTGCATGTACGAGCCCAGCGAGTCGTCGAACGTGATGTAGCCATCGCTCATCTCAAAGCCCTCGCGAGCGTCGGTGGGATAGCCCGCGCCCTTCACGATTTCCTTCGAGATGTCTTCGAAGATTTTCGAGAGCTCGCTCGCGCTCGAAGCAGACTTATAGAAGTCGGACCCTTCAGCGCGATTGCCGAAGCTCCACTTCCACTCGCCACCCCACCAGTATTGTGTATAGGTATAGGCAGCTGCAGGGTAGTTGCTCGAAGCCGCCTGCATGAACTTGTTTTCGTTGGTGGCTGTATTCACATCGGCTTTCGGATTTGCGTCCTTGAAAATGCCAATGGTATACACCGAAGCGCCCGCGTCTTTCATGGTTTTCGCGGCGGCAATAGCGTCAGAGGCAACCACATTCGAGAATTCACTTTGAGTCGTCGGCGTACCATCGGTAAAGAAAATCACAATCTTTTTTGCATCGGAACGCTTGGAGGTTTGACCATGCGCAAGCTCCATGCCAGCAGCCGCATTCGTAGCGCCCGCCGATTTAATGGCGTTGATGGTGTCTTTAAACGAGCTCTTCGTCGTTTCGCTGCACGCCGTCATGTTTTTCATGACCTGGCTATAGTTGTAGACGTACCCGTCCTCGCGATATGTGTCGTTGCCAACCTTACTTGACTTCTTGCCGGCGAACTTCACGATAGAAACCTGATGCTGCTTCGATGCGTCGGAAATACCCGCATTTTGCGTTGCAATCTCGTCGATAAACGCATTCGCTGCATTCTTCAGCGCGTCGATGCGTTTTCCGCCGGTCATGGAGTCGTCCATAGATCCCGATGCGTCGAGCACAAGCACGATGTCGAGCGGCGTGGTCGACGTCGACGCGATGTTCGACGTAGAAGAAAGCACCGAAAGCGCCGTGATGAAATCGGAATCGTCCTTAGAAACCGTAGCGCTCATGGCGCCTGAAATGTCAATATCGTTAGTCGATACCGTTTTATCGGTCCAAATACGACCGATATTTTGGGTGGTATTTTCGACGACGCCAGACCAATCGCCCATCGTCGATGCGTCGGCGATCGTCTCAATGTTTGCTGCCGCGCGAATCTGTTCCGCGCGCGACGACGCGCTCGATTCGTCGGCCAAAGCCGTGCTCCCAATCAAGGGAAGCAGCGCGAATGCGAGCAGCGCCGCAATCGCCATTTTCAATCGCTTCATGGTGTGGCCTCCTTCATGCTTCCCGCCTTATGCGCCCATTGCTTGACCCTTCCTACTTTCATGCACGGCTCCTTTCGCCCAAAGATAATTACCTTGATTATTCGATCCCTTTTGTTTCTGCGGAAGTGCCATTTCGCAACGAAAATGGCCAAAATAGGCAGCGACCTACTTTCGTTTCCTACAAAGAAAGCCCTGACGCCGGAAGGTTCGCATGTGCGACATATGAGCAAAGAAAGGGGCCGTATTCACGAACTACTGGAAGAAAGCGCAGGTAGAAACAAAGAAGTCAGCTTTTGCGCTCGGAACGCACGCTTAGCCTGCAGCGACCTATCGCCATCGCCGCTACGAAAACGTTACATCCGCCGGGTTCCAGAGGCGCGAATGGTCGCTTCTATATGAGAACTTTTATATACTTATATATCTCTTAGTTACTAACATTCGTTTGAAAAGCTTGCTTCTATTTCAATGTAGGAGCTTTTTAGAAGCTATTGACTCCCAACATTGCAATTGCGCGACATGCGGCTGGGCTGCGTTGTTGTGCGGCGCGCATTCAACTACAATCGACGGCGAAATCGAAATTCCGACCAAGGGAGGAAATCATGCCCACTCGCGATGAGCGCCGCGCTGAAGCCAGCAAGCATTTGGCCCTTATGAAAGGCGCATTTGCCAAAGAAACCCAGGCGACCATTGATGCCGCTGTTGTCTACGAAGACGGCGACGCGCTCGCGCTCGAGTTGCCCGAGCCCACCGCCGAGGCAACCGAAACCCAGGTGACCACCGATTTCACCACCACCGCGCTTCGCCGTGCACAAGGCAAAACCGCCATCGTCGACCCCGTTTCTTACACGCGCCCCGGCGGTGCCTACGAGGACGGCTCCTTCGGCCCCGAGCAAATCTTGTGCTCGGAAAGCAACCTCTACCCTGTTCTGTGCGGTATGAAATCGACCTACCACGACCAAAACCGCAGCTACATGTGCGGCATGCTGCTCACGAGCCGCGCGATGTACTTGCCGAACGTCGTTTTCATTCGTGAAGGCGAGATTCGCGAGGCGAGCGTCATCGCCGTGCCCGAGCCCAACCGCGAGCGCGCCCTGGAAAACCATCGCTCCGAACGCGAATGCCTCGATTGCCTGGCGGCCCGCATCGAAACCATGCTCAACATCGCGGCTGCCAACGAAATCGAAACGCTCATCGTGAACGCCTACGCATGCGGACGCCAAGGCTTCCAACCCGCCCAAGTCATCGAGCTTTTCCAGCAATGGATTGCAGCTCACCCTGGCGTCATCAAAACCATCGTGTTCGCCGTGCCGCGCGCAAGCTTTGATGCGTTCGACGAGGCGTTCGGCCAACCCGCGCCCGTCGTTGAGGAGGTCGTCGCGCCCGCCGAGGAACAGGAAGACGACGAATTCGACTTCCGCGCAATCGATTTGCCCGAAGGCATCACCATTCGCTAAAAGCGATGCCGACGAAGACCTTCGCGCGCAAACGCACAAGGCGACATAGGACAATGCAGGCCAACGCGAACCGAGGGCCAACGCAAGCCAACAAGAAAAGCGCTGGATGCAACACTGAACTGCCTCCCATTTCTTGGACAAGGAAATAAAAGTCCGAGGAATGGGAGGTTTTCTTATGACCGTATACGGTCAAGGCGTCAGGTCTGCTGCCGCCGACATGTTCGAGAGGGGG
>CALEWN010000184.1 GCA_937925385.1 uncultured Senegalimassilia sp. | reverse complement strand
TTTCGGCCTCGGCGGCAGGAAACTCCCCGGAAAGGTCCTGTTCGGCCCCGCCGTACTGACGGCAATGTCCTTTTGGATCAGTGCTGACATCTTGCCCCCGCATTTGATCGTCTATTTCCGATTGACGGTATTTCTTTAAGGGCAGCAGAGTTTTCTCGGTAATCAAGCAAAAGATCACGCTGCCGACGATAGCGGCCAGGCAGGTAAACAGACAGTTCAGCCCCACCGTACCGATCTCCGCAATAACCGCTTTCGCCGCGCGGATCCACGTCGCCGCACTTCAAGCCCTGGCGAACCTGCACCCCATCGGCTATCAGGCCGCGAAAAACGCCTGTGAGTGTGGCAACCACGGGGGTATTTCCCACGTACGCCACAGTCTGGCTTTCCTTAACATGGTCGCCGATTGCCGCAACGCCGCGGAATTCGCCATCGCAGGGGGCGCGCAGAACGCGCTCGCCGGCGAAGCCGCCCACCAAACCAGGCACCGCGGTGTTCGGCAACGCCGACCCCTCGTAATACGCTCGGCCCAGGGTATGTCCGCGCATGGTTTCCACCACGGCATGGCAATCCACGCCCACCGTGAAGCCCGGGCCGACCCCGACGACGATGGGCGCCATATCCATGGAAGTGCCTAGATTGCGCTTGGCCAACACGGCATCGACCACCGCATCGGGCGCCACGTCGTTGACGCACGCGCACGCGGGGTCCACCAAAACAGGGACGACGCCTTCGCCGGAAAGCAGCTCCAAGGCATGGGAAACGTCCCGTGCCCGCACGGCCGTCACGCCTTCCACCTGGGTTTTCCCCATGCGAACGGCTTCACTGAAGGCCACGGTGCGGCGCACCGTCAAAGGCTGCCCTATCTCGGTCATAAGCACGGAAGCGCCGCATCGCACAAGGCGCAGCGCGATGGCGCTGGCGATATCGCCGGCACCGCGGATCACCGCAAGCATCGAAGATCGTCCCTCCAAAGGCTTCCCGCCACCACCGGCGTCTCACACAGCGCCGCGATGCGTCGCGCCGCCTGCCAATCGGCGGCGGTTTCTACCTTGTTGATCAAAACCACGTCATGAAGCCCCTCGGCCCGCAGCACCGCCGCCACCGCCTCGGGCGTGACCGCATCATCGACGGAAACGCCGGCCAGCTGCGCGAAGCGCTGCGGTCGGTGGCACGTCTGCGAAACGGGGGCGCCTATGCCATCGACCCCGACCACGCACACCGTCCGCCCCGCGCATGCGGGGATGACCGGCTCATGCTCGGCATGCGCCTTCAGCGGAAGCTTCTTCGCCCCGTCGGCCTCCACCAGCACATAGTCCGCTAAGCGCACCAGCTCGGCGAAAACCACCCGCGGCTCGGTCAGCTTCCCCGTAGGCAGATGGATAGACCCCGCGCACACGACGGGAACTTCCGAAAGCGCCGCCCGCACATCATCAGGCGATGCGCTAAGCACCACGGGGCACCAATCGGGCACGTACATCTTCGTGCTGGTGGCCACGACCACGCGCGCATCGCGCGACAGCTCCTCGGCCAAGGCGCGCAAAAGCGTGGACTTGCCGCCACCGCCGATGATGGCCGTAAGCCCACGCCGGATATGTAGCAAGCTGCTTAGAATGTCTACTCCTCAGGTTTCGCCAGCAGGATGTGCTCGGGAAGGATGGGCAGCTCGCGATGCCACACGCCCGTTGCCCGGTAGATAGCCTGCGTCAACGCGGGACCCGGCGTGTTGATAACGATCTCGCCGATGGACTTTGCGCCGAATGGGCCGGTGGGCTCGTAGGAATGCTCGAACTCCACGTTGATGCGCCCCGTGTCCAGACGGGTGGGCAAACGGTACGTGAACAGGCTCGATTCGCGGATGGCGCCCTTGGGCGTGCGGGTGACGTCCTCCATGAGCGTGTGCCCGATGCCCTGCACGATGCCGCCTTCCACCTGGATGCGCGCAAGCGCCGGGTTGATGGGGATGCCGCAATCGACCACAGCGGCGTAGTCGAGCACCTCCACCACGCCGGTCTCACGGTCAAGCTCGATTTCCACCATGCCCACCATATACGGCGGCGGGGACACCGGCGAGGAATGCTGCGCCGTAGCCTCCGGGGCAAGGCGGCAGTTGCACTGGCTTTTCGCGGCGATCTCGGGCAGCGAAACCGTGCGCCCCGTGGCCTTGTGGCGCACGCATCCGCCCTCGAAGCGCAGCTCCGCCGCATCGCAGCCGAGCGTCTCGGCGGCGATGGCGCACAGGCGCTCCTTGAGCTGCGTGCACGCCTTCTCCACCGCCATGCCCGTGACATAGGTGGTGGAAGAAGCGTAGGAACCTGAATCATACGGGGACGCATCGGTGTCGGCACCGAACACGCTCACAGCTTCCAGCGGGCATTCCATGTGCTCGGCGACCATCTGGGCAAGGATGGTGTCACAGCCCGTGCCCATATCTGCCGCGGCGATGAGCAGCATGTATCCCCCGTCGTCGTTGAGCTTGACGGTGACCGAGCCCACGTCGATGCCGGAGATGCCCGAGCCCTGCATGGACATGGCAACGCCGGCGGCGCGCACCTTGCCGTTGCCCATATCGCGTACGGGGAACTTCTCCTTCCAACCGAACATGTCGCTGCAGTGCTGCATGCAGCGGTCCAAGGCGCAGGCGTTGGCCATCTCACCGAAGTAGGCGGGCATGGACATGCCCTCGCGCACCATGTTCTGCTCGCGCAGCTCAACCGGGTCGCGGCCCAGCTTCGCCGCCAGCTCGTTGACAGCGGTTTCCACGGCGAACTGGCCCTGCGTAGCGCCGAAGCCGCGGTACGCGCCCGACGGCTGCATGTTCGTGTACACCACGTTGGCGTCGAACTTGAACGCCTCGAGCGAGCCGGTGTAGAGCGGGATGGATTTGTGGCCGGTCAGGCCGACCGTGGCCCAACCGTGCTCGCCATAGGCGCCCGAGTTCGACAGCGTGGTCACCCCGAGCGCGCGGATGCGGCCGTCGTTGTTCGCGCCCAGGCGGATCTTGATCTCCATCTCATGGCGCGGGGACCCGCAGGTTTGCGATTCCTTGCGCGAGAACACGCACAGGGCCGGACGCCCCGTCTTCATGGTGACGAACGCGGGATACACCTCGCACACCGCGGTCTGTTTCGCGCCGAAACCGCCGCCGATGCGCGGCTTCTCCACGCGGATGCGGCTTTTCGGGATGCCGAGCGCGTGCGATAGGATGCGGCGGACGTGGTAGACGATCTGCGTGGACGAGATCACGTGCAGCCTGCCGTAGCGGTCCAGCTGGGTGAACGTGCGGAACGTCTCCATCATGGCCTGGTTGTACGCCTTCGTATGGTAGGTGCGCTCCAGCACCACGTCGCAATCGGCCAGCACCGCCTCAATGTCGCTGCCGGCGTCGGAGGTGGTGCCCACCAGGTTGCGCGCGTTGTCGCCGCCCAGGTCGCACAGCATATGCCAGTTGTCCTCGGGGTGCACCAGCACGGGGTTGTCCTTCGCGGTGCGGAAATCCAGGTCAGGCTCGTGCAGGTCGTACTCCACCTTGATGCGCGAAAGGGCGGTTTGCGCCGCCTTCTCGTTCTCGGCCGCCACGATGGCCACCACATCGCCCACGAAGCGCACGTGACGGTCGATGATCAGGCGATCGTAGGGGCTGGTTTCGGGGTAGGTCTGCCCAGCGTTGGAGAAACGCTGGTCGGGCACATCCTCCCAGGTGTACACGTCCACCACGCCGGGAACCTTCTTGGCCTTAGACGTGTCGATGGTCTTCACCATGGCGTTGGCGTGGGGGCTTCGCAGAAGCTTGACCACCAGCGCATCGGGTGCGATGTCCTCGGTATAGACGGGTTTGCCCAGCAGAAGCTGCATCGAGTCCTTCTTGCGGACCGATTTGCCCACGGAGCGGTATTCGGGCCTATCCACGCTCGACCTCCTTGCCATGCTTTTCGTCCAGGAAGGCGCGGATGCCGCGCAGCTGCCCCACGTAGCCCGAGCAACGGCACAGGTTGCCGCTCAGGTACGCCAGGATCTCATCGTCGGTGGGATCGGGATTCTCGCGCAGCAGCGCGATGGTGTTCATCACGAAGCCGGGGTTGCAGAAACCGCACTGCTCGGCGCCCTGGTCGGCGATGAAGCCCACGAACTCCGACGCCTCGTCCTGCAGGCCTTCCAGCGTGCAGACGCTGCGGCCGTCGGCGCGGGCGGCCAGCGTGGAGCAGGACAGCACGGGCACGTCGTCGAGCATCACCGTGCACAAGCCGCACGCGGACGTCTCGCAGCCGCGCTTGACGCTTTTACACCCGTGGGCGCGCACGAAATCGATAAGCAGCATGTCGGCGGGGACGTCGTCGACCACCGTTTTACCGTTCAGCTTGATCTTGACCTCCATCTAGCGCACCTCCCCTAACGCCAGCAGAGCGCGGCGCACGAGCACGGGCGCAAGCGCGCGGCGATACTCGGCGCTGCCCCACATGTTCCCAGATACGCGGATGCTTCCCGCCACGTGATCGGCGAACGCCGCGGCGTTTGCCTCGGTGACGCCGCTGGCAAGGATGCCCTGGTCATCGCGCAAAAGCACGGCACGACCCGGGCGTGCGCCCACCACCACGCGGTATTCGTCGCCCATCTTCGCCGCCATGCAGTTGAGCGTGGGCAGATCGGTGCGCTGCTTGCGCACGGCCTGGTACGCGAAGGCGCCGGGGCGCTTCTTGACGATAAGGCGCACGAGGATGTCCTTGTCGTAGGGCATGCTCACGAAACGCTCCAGGGGCACGATGCCGCCTTCATGCAGCTCGACGTAGCTGTCCATGGCAAGAAACGCCGTGACGA
>CALEWN010000183.1 GCA_937925385.1 uncultured Senegalimassilia sp. | reverse complement strand
ATCAGCGTGTTGATGCCGATGAGCTTGCCGTCCGCGTCGACGAGCGCGCCGCCGGAGTTACCGGGGTTGATAGCGGCGTCAGTCTGGATCATATTCGGGTAGATGGTGGATTCGCCCGTGCTGTTGCCGTACTGATCGGTGGAGGCGTTCACGATCTGAGAACGGCTCGTGGCCGACACGATGCCGGTGGTAACGGACTGCTCGAGGCCGAACGGGCTGCCGATGGACATGACCCATTCGCCGATGGTCAGGTTGTCGGAGTCGCCGATCTCGACGGGGGTCAGGCCGCTGGCATTGCGCAGCTTGATGACGGCGATGTCGCTGGACTCGTCGGTGCCCACCACGTCGGCGTCGTGCTCCTCGCCGCCCACGGTTACCTTCAAGGCATCGGCACCCGCGACCACGTGGTTGTTCGTGACGATGTAGCCGTCCTCGGAGAGCACCACGCCGCTGCCCAGGGAGCTTTCGGTAAGCGTTCCGGAGCCTGACGTGCTGCGGCCGAACATGTCGGTGGAGGCTTGCGCCGTGTACACGTCGATGGCGGCCACGGAGGGCAGGCATTTCTGCGCCACGGCCTCAGGCAGCGTGTTGTCGGTTGACTGGGCCTGGATCTCGGTGTTCGTGGACGCGCCCAGCGTAACGCTGCTGCCGGAAGGGGTCCCCGTCACGTTCTGATACACGGTGAAGCCGCCGAATGCGATGACGCATGCAAGCGCCGCACCGGCGAACGCAGTGCCGAACGTGCGGCCGGAAGAGGTTTTGCGGGAGTTCTGGGCATCGACCACCGGCTGCGTATAAGAATGCTGATAGCCGGGCTGCTGGTAGCCCTGCGCAGGCGGGATCGGCTGCCCAGGCTGGCCGTAGCCGTTTTGATTGTTGAACTGATCGGTCATGGCAGGCTCCTTGCTATCGGAGGCGCAGGGCCCTTATCGCCCCGCGTTTTGTTTGACAGGGCAACCTTACCACGCCGCGACCCGCCGCGACGGCGCTTGCACCGTTTCGTCACCCGCACGTCACTGAATTACATCCCTTGGTGTACGGTTTGCGGGCCGCAAAACGCCTAAGGACCGCATCGGCGGCCCTTAGCTGAAAACAAGCTGAAATAACACACCTCGTTCGCGCAAAACGCCATCGCAGCCGTAACGGGCTACGCCTCGGGTCGCTCCATAGGCACGAAGCGATACGGCGTGCCATGCGCGTCGAGCATGGCCAGCACGTCGGGAAGCGGCACATGCAACGTTGCCGTGTTGTCATTGGGATGGATGCCCAGCCCCGCGTAGCTGCACAGCTCCTTGTCGAGCACCACCTGCACACGACGCTCGTCGTCGTTGAGCACGCCCAGCGGCGACACGGCGCCGGCGCGCAATCCCAGAATTGCCTCAAGGTCGTCGGCGGAGGCGAAGCGCAGCGGACGGCTTTCCAGCATCGCGCGCAGCGCCTTCAGGTTCGCCGGCTTATCCTCGGGCATCACCACCAGGTAATAGGCACGTTTCTTGTCGTCGCGCAGAAACAGGTTTTTCACCACCTCCGCGGCGAACGGCAGGTTAAGCTGTTCCATCCCTTCCATGGTGAACACGGGCTCGTGCTCGACCTTCTGGTAAAAAACCTCCTGATCGTCGAGGTACTGCAGCACCTCGGCCTTTCCCATAGCTGCCATAACGGCCCCCTTTCTCGCCAACCCCTTTTGCCGGAACCGCGCCGAAAACGCCGAAGCACCGGCCCACACGCGCGGCATCCCGAACCTTGCGCTATTCTATCCAGCATGAACGGATACGCCCAGACGGCAAGCGGCGAAGCGCCCGGGCGCGCCGCCAGCGGCCCGACCTATAAGACGGCGAAGCGAAGAAGGAGACGCAAGCCCCATGATGCAATTGGTAAAGGATATGGCCTTTTTGGTGAATCACCTGATGGACGAGCGGGGCGCGGGAAGCAAGCACGTCGAGCCGCAAGAGGACCCGCGCTGGTTCATGGAACAGTGGGAGCAGTTCCGCGCGCTGGTGAACACGCGCGAGCCGAAGCCCGCATCACCGGAGTTCTTGAAGGTGCAGGACCGCATGCTTCAGCTTATGGTTGCCGAACCGGGCATCACTGAAGCCGACGAGCTTGCACGCGTCGCCTCCGATTCACGCCTGAGCATCTGGCGTGGGGACATCACGGCACTGCGCTGCGACGCCATCGTCAACGCCGCGAACAGCGCGCTTCTAGGCTGTTGGATTCCCGGGCACCTATGCATCGACAACGCCATCCACACCTTCGCCGGCGTGCAGCTGCGCCTGAAGTGCGCGCAGATCATGCAAGAGCAAGGCTACGAGGAGCCGGTCGGCCGTGCAAAGGTCACGCCCGCCTATAACCTTCCCTCTCGGAACATCATCCATACGGTCGGCCCTATGACGAAGGGGAAACCGACGCTTGAACAGCGCAAACAGCTGACGCAGTGCTACATCAGCTGCCTGGATGCGGCATGCGAGGCGAAGGCGAAGTCGGTGGCGTTCTGCTGCATCTCCACCGGCGTGTTCGGGTTCCCGCAGCAGGAAGGCGCGCAGATCGCCGTGCAGGCGGTGAAAGCATGGCTAGGCTCCCGCGCCGCCGGCGAGCCCGGCGCCGACATGCACGTCATCTTCGATGTGTACACCGAGCAGGACGAGAACTTCTACCGCGCAATCCTCGGCGAAGACGAGAAGCCCGCAAACGACGCCGCCGAATAGCACCCCGCTCTGCCGTCTTACCGCAATGATGCTGGGAAGGTTTTGGAGCGATCGCGCCCCAAAACGTCAATTTCCCAAATGAAGGCCCCGAGGATAACTTCAGGACCTTCTTTCATTACATATTAGGTTGCGTTCAGTGCATTTCCCGCTTTACAGGGGGGCATTTCAATAGAAGGCCCTTTTCAAATTCGGAATACTCGCAATCTCGGACACGATGCGCCGAAATCGCTCCCGCGCTCCGCGAAACAGCGGACTACAGCAGCACGCCAAGCGCGATAGCGGCCGCCGCAATCGCAACCGCCACGGCAAGCGCCGCGAAGTCGATGCCCGCGAACGGGTACTCCTTGAAGCCGCTTTCCCGGGTACGCAGATTGAAGCCTCGCACCTCGGCAGCGATGGCGGCGCTGTTGGTCTTGCGCACCGACGACACCAGCAACGGGACGCACAGCGGCATCATCAGGCGGATCTTCCTCAAGAAGCCGCCGTCGAATTCCACGCCGCGCGCGGTCTGCGCCTCCATAATGCCCGCCATATCGTTCATGAACACAGGGATGAAATGCACGGTGGACATGAACGTGAACGCATACTTATACGGTACGTGGAGCACCTTGACCAGCGCATTCGCCATATCGGTGAGCTTGGTCACGTAGAACACCAGGAACAGCGGCACCGCGCAGGCGACCAGCCGCACCACGATGAGCACCGCCGCGGCCACGCTCTCCGTGCCGATATAGCCCCACGGCAGCTGCGCCAGCACGTCGCCTTGCGGCGTGAACAGCAGCGCGATCAACGCCAAAACCACCGAGAACAACGCCACGGCCTTCGCCAGGCCCAACGTTTGCGGAACCATCTTGCATTGCACGGCGAGCACCGCATCAAGCACGATCACCAACGCCAGCAACGCAAGGTTGCTGGTAGCGAAACAGGCGATCACCAGCAGAAACGCCGCTGCCAATTTCGCCACCGGGTTCATTCGGTGCAGCAGGCTGTCGCCCGGCACGTATTCCAGGAAGCCCTTCATCGCTCATCCATCCCTTCGCAAGCGCCTACCGCAGCGGCAAGCGCATCGGTCATTTCATCGAGCATATCGGCCGACGCCACCGGCGATGCCGCCTCCACGGCACCGTCCTCGGTCAAACGCAGCGCCACATCCACCACCTGCGGCGGCAGCAGATGCGTGCGCGCCAGCACGTCGCGATCACGCAGAACGGCGAACGTTTCGCCGTCGGCAACCACCTGACCTGCGGTCATGGCAATCACCCGCTTTGCGTAGTCCGCCACCACCTCCATGTCGTGACACACCATGATCACCGTGGTGCCGCGAGCGTTCAGTTCGGCGATGACATCCATCACCTTGGCGCACTCGCGGAAATCAAGGCCGGTGGTCGGCTCGTCGAGCACCACCACGGGCGGCTCCATCACGATAATCGATGCAAGCGCCAGCAGCTGGCGGGTGCCGCGATTGAGCAAGAACGGCTCGGCGTCGCCATCGAAGCCGAATCGCTCGATCATCGCATCCACCTTCGCCTCGGCCTCGGCGTCGGCGCGCCCTTGCGCGCGGAAACCGAACAGCAGCTCCTCGCGCACGGTGGAGCAGCAGATCTGGCGATCGGGGTTTTGGAACAGGAAGCCCACCTTCGCGGCAAGCTGGCTGGTACGCAGCTGCGTGGTGGGCACGCCATCGATGAGGATCTGGCCCGACGAAGGCTTCAACAGGCCGTTGACCAGGCGCATCGTGGTTGATTTGCCCGCACCGTTCGTACCCACGAACGCGACGAAATCGCCATCGGGGAT
>CALEWN010000182.1 GCA_937925385.1 uncultured Senegalimassilia sp. | reverse complement strand
GCAGCCGAAGTTCTCATCGGCAACGATGATGTCGCCTTTCTGCTCCTTCTTCACGAAGTCCTTGTCCAGATCCTCCAGGCAGTGCGCTGCCAGCCACTCGGGATCGGAGGAATTGAGGTAACGGGCCGGGATGATGACGTCGGTGTCGATGTCGCGGCCGTAACGATGCGCGGTACCCTTGAAATGCATGATCGGTTCCTTCCCTTATCCGTTATTCCGCAATATCCTCGGGCAGGCCGATGTGGCCGAGCACGGCGCTGGCCGCGGCAACCGCCGGGCTTGCCAGGTACACCTCGGACGTGGGGTCGCCCATGCGGCCGACGAAGTTGCGGTTCGAAGTGGAAACGCAGCGCTCGCCTGCGGCCAGGATGCCCATGTAACCGCCCAGGCACGGGCCGCACGTGGGCGTGGAAACGGCGCAGTTGGCGTCAAGGAACACGTCCATCAGGCCCTCGGCGATGCACTGCTTGTACACGGCCTGCGTTGCCGGGATGACGATGCAGCGCACGTCGGGGTGCACCTTGCGGCCGCGCAGCACATCGGCGGCCTGGCGCATGTCCTCCAAGCGGCCGTTGGTGCAGCTGCCGATAACGGCCTGGTCGATCTTCACCTCACGAGATTCGGCCGCCGGGCGCGTGTTGGACGGCAGATGCGGCCATGCCACGGTTGCCGGGATATCGGCGGCGTCGATCTCGTACACGTGAGCGTACACGGCATCGGGATCGGAATGGTATTCGGTATAGGGGCGCTCGGTGCGGCCGTCCATATAGGCGCGCGTGATGTCGTCGACCTCGATAAGGCCCGCCTTGCCGCCTGCCTCGATGGCCATGTTGGAGATGGAAAGGCGCTGGTCCATGGACATGGTGCGAATGGCGCTGCCGGTGAACTCCATGGCCTTGTACAGCGCGCCGTCCACGCCGATCATGCCGATGATGTACAAGATGACGTCCTTGCCGGTGACGCCGGGAGCAAGCTGGCCGTCAATCTTGAACAGCAGGCTTTCGGGAACCTTGAACCAGGCCTTGCCCGTGGCATAGCCCACGGCGGCGTCGGTGGAGCCCACGCCGGTAGAGAATGCGCCGAGCGCGCCGTAGGTGCAGGTATGGGAATCGGCGCCGATGATCAAATCGCCCGCGCCCACGACACCCTGCTCGGGCAGCAACGCGTGCTCGACGCCCATGCAGCCGACCTCGTAGTAGTGCGTGATGCCCTGCTCACGGGCGAAATCGCGCACCTGCTTTGCCTGCTCGGCGCTTTTGATGTCCTTGTTCGGGACGTAATGGTCGGGAACCAGGGCTATCTTGTTGGGGTCGAAGACCTTCTCCACGCCGATCTGCTTGAAATTCTTGATGGCGATAGGCGACGTGATGTCGTTGGAAAGCACCAGGTCGAGATTGCACTCGATCAGTTGCCCCGGCTCGACCTCGTCAAGCCCCGCATGGGCGGCCAAGATCTTCTCGGCCATGGTCATGGGACGTGCCATGTTCGCTCCTTCGATTTGCAGCCTCGCATGCCCATATTCCGGGCATTTTGGAAAACTTGCTGATTGTACCACCGGCGTTTCCCGAAAATGTGGAAGAGCCCCGGCGGGGCTCTTCTTCGTAACATATTGTTTACGTTCACTAACGCAAGGCATCGAACGCCGCCATCTGCGCAGCGCTGACGCCGAAGACGCTACGCGCTGCGCAGCCTAACGCTACCAGGTTCCGCCGTAGGTGCCGTAGTAACCGGGATCGACAGCGGCCACGAACGCAGCGAGCATGCCACCTATCATGACGGTGAAGATGATGCCGGCGAGCATCCACACGGCGAAACCGATTGCGGAGAACTTCACCGCATCGTTTTTCACCTGGGGATACTTATCTGCGTTGCATACCCAGGCAAGCAGGATGCCCGGGATGCCCACCAAAGCGCCGATGACGAACCAGGCGAACTTCATGCCGCCCGACAGCTTCGTGAGCGGTGCCGGAGGATACACCGGCTGCGCATACATGGGCTGCTCGTAGGGCTGATGCTGCTGTGCCTGCGCATACGGCTGCCCGGGCTGGGGCTGGGCCGGAGGCACCTGGGAAGCGCCGGGCGCGCTTTGCGGCTGAGCAGGTGGGACCTGGGAAGCCGCGGAAGAGCTTTGCGGTTGGGCGGCGGGCTGAGCAGGCGTCTGCTGCTGGGCGGGCGCCTGCGGGGGAGCCGGCTGCTCGGGCTGCGGGATGGGGCTATCGTTATGCTCGGTCATGACCGGACCTTTCTCTTAGTTGCAGGGGCCCCGTTCGGGCCCCGCTTCGATATCCCCAGTATACGCAACACCCGACCGTTTTAGGCAAACCGTTGCCATCCCGATGCAAAACGAGCGGCCCCGAGGACCGCCCGTCAACATTGCTTCTTTTCGCTATACGCCCCTACCGCTTCGCAAGCGCCGTACACAGCGCATCGAGCAGCGTGATGGCGAAATGCTGGGCCGAACGGCCCACGCCGGCGTCCTCCCACACGCTGCCGGGAAGCTCGACGGCAACGCGCGCCGGATCGGCCTGCATAGCTGCCTCGAGCGCCGACTCCAAACGCATGGACAGCGTTTCCTCGGGGGCGAACCCCACGCGAGGAGCGTTGCCCGTCTGCTCCTCGGGCAGCACGATGTGCACGAGCAGCATCTGCTCATCGGGTGCCACCAGCAGGTTGTCGGCGCTGACGATCTTCGATGCAGGGTTGGTGGCAAGCGCCAGGTTACTCATACGCGAGGCCACGCTGCGCGTGAACTCCTGCGTGCCGAACAGGCACAACGCGTTGCGCTCGAGCACGCCGGCAGCGCGTGCGAAGCCCAGGTGCGAAGAGCCGCGCACGGCCTCCTTGCCCTCCCAGGAATGATGCAGGTTGCGGATGGCGGCATAGGTGTAGGCACCGGCTATGCCATCGGTGGGCAGGCCCAAGTTCGTCTGGAACTTGCGCAGGGCAAGCTCGGTGAACGCGCCGAAGATGCCGTCGATGTCGCCGCAGGCGAAGCCGAGCGCGGAGAGCGCCTTCTGCAGCTGCTGCACGTCATGGCCATGGAAGTGGGGCATGCGAAGGTACAGCGTGCGATCACCTAGGCAAAACGATGCGTCCACCAGGGCAGTCCACGTTTTCTCGTCCACCTCTTCGCCGCACTCGAGCTGCGCCCGGGAGCGGAAAGACGCGACGGCCTTCGCCGTTTCGGGCCCGAACATGCCGTCCACGTGCGCTTCGTCCAACAGGCCGATACGCGAGAGACGATGCTGCACATCCTCGACGGCAGCTCCGGAATCGTTGAGTTTAATGGTTTCCATTGCACCCACCTACTTCAGTCGGTTCACAAACCAATCAGCCATGGAGATCAGCAATTCGCGCGACGGGGACGGCCCCACCTTTTGCACCAAGCGGCCCTTTGCGACGTTGGTCAGATTCTCCGCGTAGCTGCGCGCGTACTCGATGCTGCCC
>CALEWN010000181.1 GCA_937925385.1 uncultured Senegalimassilia sp. | reverse complement strand
CTGGAAACGGCGAAGCGCCGCAGGCAAGGCCCGCTGCAAGATGCGGGGCCGCGACTGCGGCGCTTTCCTTTTGGCGCGAAACATGAGCGCGGCCCAGGCTCGACTGCCTGGGCCGCGCTCAAGCAAAACCGGTGGTTATGCGAATTCGTTCACGAAATGCAAGATCATCGCCGCGCTCGTGGGCGTCATGCGCTCCCCGGGCAACGTGCGTTCGCGCACGGGGATACCGCGTGCGATGATGGCGGCAGTCGCCGGAGCCGGGATGGAAAGCGTGCCATGGGCGCATTCCACCGTCCCCTGTCCCGTTTGCGCGGCCGTGGCCACGATGCGCTTCGCGCCCGTTGCCTCCACGGCCAAGCAGACAAGCAGCGTGCTGCGGATACGGGAGCCATCGCCGACTTCATGGAAATGGGTCTGCTCGACCGCGCAGCCATGCGCAGCGGCTTCGGCTTCGGCCAAGATGGTGTAGATGGCGCGCATATGGTCACGCACCGCCTGCGACACCGCCAAACCATCGATAGTGGCAAGCACCTCCCCGATATCATGATGATGCCGATCGGGCACGCCTGCGGCATCGGCCGCAGCCTCAAGACGCTTCTGGGCATCAGGCGGCAACTGCAACAGGGTGTCGCCCAAAAGCTGGCCGCGCGTGGCGTTCTCGGCAAGGTTCCATCTAAGAATCTGCATGTCGACTTCCTCATTTCCGTGTTGATCGCCCGCGCGCTCTATCATATGGGCCTGATATCCCGCGCCGAAACCGTTGTCGATATTGACCACGGAAACGCCCGACGCGCAAGAATTGAGCATGGCAAGAAGCGCTGCTACGCCGCCGAAGCTGGCGCCGTAGCCCACCGAGGTGGGAACGGCGACGACGGGACATGCGGCCATCCCGCCCACCACGCTGGCAAGCGCGCCTTCCATGCCCGCCACCGCCACCACGCAGCTGGCACCTGCGATGTCGTCCTTATGAGCCAGCAAGCGGTGAATGCCCGCAACCCCCACATCATACAGACGCACCACGCGCGAACCGAGCACCTCGGCGGTGACGGCAGCCTCCTCAGCGCAGTACAGGTCGCTGGTACCGGCGCACGCTACCGCGATGTAGCTATCGCGCACAGGCTTTGCGGGGATCCCGAGCAGGCCCAACCGGGGAATGGGACGGTACTCGAACGCCGCTGCAGCCTGCGTGTCGCGGGCAAGCAACGCAGCCCGCACCGCTTCGGCCTTCTGCGCTTCAAGCCTGGTCACGAGCACGCACGCCTGACCAGCAGCATGCAGGGCCAGGCAGATATCGGCGATTTGATCGGCCGTCTTGCCGGCACCGTAAACCACCTCGCCCGCACCCGTGCGTCGAGCGCGATCGGTGTCGACCTTCGCAAAGCCCAGGTCGGTGTAGCCCTGATCGGCAAGTTTGCTTTGCGCGTCAACAGGGTTGATCGCGCCTGAAGCCACCTGCTCGAGCATGCGCAGGACTTGCTGCGGTTCCATGAACCCGCTCCTTTCCCCGCTCGCCAGCAGAGAGCCGTCGTTGATGTCGCAACCTATTGAAACACCGAAAGTTGACTTCAGGTCAAGCACCATCAAGGGACTGCATGCTTTCGTCATAGGCACATGGCGAAACGTCACGGACCCGATAGCCACTGCGCCGCAACGCGACTGCGGCACGGCACAGCCCCCACAATCGACCGCTGCCGATACGGCAATGCTCTTGAGGGCCGCCGCCCTGCACGGAAAAGCTCCGCGATCAATCGCAGCCTGGTACGGCAACGCCTCAGCAAGCCGCCGCTCTGGACGGCAAGGATCTCGCGAGCAAGCGCCACCCATACAGCAAGGCCCCCGCGATGGCGAGGGCCTTGACCGAAGATGAAGCCGGTTGCAGCTTGCAGTCGATTAGTTCGAAGCGGTGCTGCCGGAGTCAGCGGAGCTGCTGTCGGAGTTGGTCTTGTTGGTGCTCGAACCGTTGGAACCGGTGTTGCCCGTAAGCGTGCCGATAGCCGCATTGGCGGAGTTGAGAACCTCGCCCATGTCGTCCTCGTCATCGGAGGCGCCGGCGGTCAGCTTGATGCCGGACAGGTCCATGGTGGTGCCGAGCCACTTCTTCTGGATGACCGAGGACACGCCGTTGGAGTTCATAGCGGAAAGCGCGTTGGACACCGCCTGCTTGAGCTGGGTGTTGCCATCGAGCACGCCAACGCAGTAGCCGCTGGCCTGCTGCATGAGCGCGACCATGTGCACATCCATGCCGGCGTTGTTGGAAACGTACGAACCCACGACCGCATCGGCGGCCACATACTGCACCTTGCCGGACTCAAGCGCGGAGAAGGCGCTCTTCAGATCCTCGGTGGTGGTGATGGGCGAGGTATCGAACTCGTTGGTGACGGCCCAGGCGCTATTGGAAGACACCTGCGCGGCGATCTTGGTGGATTCCGCGTTCGCCGGCACCGTGGAGTTGGAGGACTGCGCGAACAGGGCCACTGCCGTGGGCAGATAGGTGTCAGAGGTCCAGAAGCTGGGGGAATCGGACTTGTTAACGCCCATGACCACGTCGACCTTACCGGAGGTGAGCGCGCCGGCGGCATCGGTGGACACGTCCACGACCTCGAGTTTCAGGCCAAGCTGATCGGCCAGGGCGGCGGCCATGTCGACGTCGATGCCGACGATCTTGGTGGAAGAGGAGGGTTGGCCGGCCAAAGGCGCGTTGCTGGCGTTGACGCCCACGCGCAAGACGCCTTCCTGCGCGATAACGGGCTTGCTGACTGCAGGCGTGGCCTCGGGCGGCGTATACGATTCCTGCTGCTGTTGGCAACCGGTGGCAAC
>CALEWN010000180.1 GCA_937925385.1 uncultured Senegalimassilia sp. | reverse complement strand
CTCGGCGTTCATCCACGCCATCATGAGCACCTCGCGCGTTTCCGCGTCCTGCACGATGCACGGGATCAGCCCGTCGGCGTTGTATTTCAGCTCGGGAAGCTCCGTTTGCATGGATGGTCCTTTCTATAGGCGCACAGGGATGCCCTGGCTGCGCATGTACTCCTTGACCTGGGATACCGTGAACTCGCCGAAGTGAAAGACGCTGGCGGCCAGCACCGCGTCGGCCTCGCCGTCGATGATGCCCTCGGCGAAATGCTCAAGCTTGCCCACGCCGCCGCTGGCGATGACGGGGATGTCCACCGCGCGCGCCACTGCGCGGGTGAGCGCGCAGTCGAAGCCGTCCTTGCTGCCGTCGCGATCCATGCTGGTCAGCAAGATCTCGCCCGCGCCGCGGCGAGCCGCCTCGACGGCCCATTCCACGGCGTCGATACCGGTTGCGGTGCGGCCGCCGTGCACGTAGACTTCCCACTTGTTGGGGTTGCCGGCCACCTGCTTCGCGTCGATGGCGCACAGGATAGCCTGCGTTCCGAACGCCGCAGCGGCATCGGAGATGAGCTGCGGGTTGTCCACCGCCGCGCTGTTGACCGACACCTTGTCGGCGCCGGCGGCTATCATGCGGCGGATGTCGGCGACGCTGCGGAAGCCGCCGCCCACGCAATACGGCAGGTGCAGCTGCGCGCTGGCGCGGCTTGCAAGGTCGACCGTGGTCTCGCGCTTGTCGCTGGTAGCGGTGATGTCAAGGAAGATCACCTCGTCGGCGCGCTGCTCGTCGTAGCGCTGCGCCAGCTCGATCGGGTCGCCCGCATCGCGCAGGTTCACGAAGTTGACCCCCTTCACCACACGGCCGTCCTTCACGTCCATGCAGGGGATCACGCGTTTTGCCAACATATATCTGCTCCTCAACGGCTCGGGGAAAGGGAAATCGACGGGAATGCGCCGGCTGCCGCGTTACGGAACCGGGGAACGTTGCGCAGGCGAGCGCAACGCCCGGCTTCGCCGCGAAACGAACGGCGCTCGGCGCCTTTACGGCATTAGAATCGTGCGGCGGTCAGGCTGGCGCAAAGGGCGACGCCCTCGGCAACGTCGAGCGTGCCCTCGTACACGGCGCGGCCGGTGATGACGCCTTCGATGCTTTCCGCCACCGGCGCCAGGCGCTCGATGTCGGCGAGACTTGCCACGCCGCCGCTGGCGATGACGGGGTTGCCGAACGCGTTCGCCATGTCAACGTAGGCCTGCACGTCGATGCCGGTCTGCATGCCGTCGCGCGCGATATCGGTGTAGACGATGTGCTTGAACCCGGCGGCGCCCATTGCGCGCGCCAGGTCGGCGGCGGCAACGCCCGAGCCCTCGATCCAGCCGGAGACGGCCACTTCCCCGCCCTTCGCGTCGATGCCGGCGGTCAGGCGGTCGCCGCCCACCGCGGTCACCGCCGCGCGGGCGAGCTCGGGGTCGTTGACGAGCGCGGTGCCGAGCACCATGCGCGCCGCGCCGGCGTCTGCCAGGCGCTTGAGCGTCTCCAGGCTGCGAATGCCGCCGCCGATCTCGACGGAAAGCGACGTCTCGCGCACGATGCGCTCCACGATGTCGATGTTCTCCGGGACGCCGCTGCGCGCGCCGTCCAGGTCGACCACGTGCACCCACTGGGCGCCGGCCTGCTCGAAGGCGCGCGCCTGCGCCACGGGATCGTCGTTGTATACGGTCACCTGGTTGTAATCGCCCTTCGCCAGGCGAACGGCCTTGCCGCCCAGGATATCGATTGCGGGGAGCAGGTACATGGCGGCCTCCTAACCTTGCAAGGCGGGCGATGCCGCCTTGGCGATTTCCACGAAGTTGCGCAGCACGGCCGCGCCGGCATCCGAGCTTTTCTCGGGGTGGAACTGCACGCCGAACGCGTTTCCCTTCTGCACGGCGCACGGGAACGTCACGCTGTGCGTGGTATGCGCGATGGCGAACGGCCCGTCAGGCGCGATGAAGCTGTGGGTGAAGTAGAAATACGTGCCCGAGGGAATGCCGGCGAACAGCGGGTTCTCCGGCGCGCCGGCGGGAAAATCGACGGTGTTCCAGCCCACGTGCGGGACCTTGTACGCGCGACCCTCGGCATCCTGGCGCGGCATGCGATCCACGCATCCGGGCAGCACGCCCAAACCGCGCGGGTTGCCGTCGGCGCCGGCGCCTTCCACGCCCTCCTCGAACAGCAGGTGCTCGCCCAGGCAGATGCCCAGAAACGGCACCCCTTCCGCGATGCGGCGGCGGATGACCTCGGTCTGGCCGAGCTCGTCCATGGTTGCCGCGGCGTCGGCGAACGCGCCCACGCCCGGCAAGACGATGGCGACGGCGGCGGCTATCTCGGCGGCGTCGTCGGTGATGCGGGCATCGGCGCCCGCCGCACGCAAACCGCGCTCGACGGACAGCAGATTACCCTTCTTGTAGTCAACAACAGCGATCATAGGCGTCTCTTACATCTCGCAGGTCCAATAAAAGTCAGTGAGGGCGGTGCGCCCCGAACGAAGCATGAACGGGGGGCTTACAGCATCCCCTTCGTGGACGGCAGCGCGTCGCCCATGCGGGGGTCGGGCTCGCAGGCCTGGCGCATGGCGCGCGCCACCGCCTTGAACATGCCCTCGATGACGTGATGCGTGTTCTCGCCGGCCAGCTGGCGGATATGCAGCGTTACGCCGGCGTTGGCGGCGAAGGCGATGAAGAACTCCTTCGCCAGCGTGGCGTCGAACGATCCCACCATCACCGCAGGCACATCGGCATCCCAGTACAGCTGGCCGCGTCCCGAGATGTCCACGGCCGCCATGATGAGCGCCTCGTCCATGGGCATGGCGATGTCGCCGAAGCGACGGATGCCGCGCTTGTCGCCGAGCGCCTGCGCGAACGCCTGCCCCATGACGATGCCCGTGTCCTCCACCGAGTGATGGCCGTCCACCTCAAGGTCGCCCTTGCAGCGAACCTGCAGGTCGAACAGGCCATGGCGGCCGAACGCAGTGAGCATGTGGTCGAAAAACCCGATGCCCGTCTCCACGTCCGTGACGCCCGTGCCGTCAAGGTCGACGGACAGGTCGATGTCGGTTTCCTTCGTGGTGCGCGCGATATGCGCAACGCGTTCGCTCATTGCAGTTCGCCTTTCTTTCGTCGTGTGCGCAGCGATTCCGGACAGTTAGCGCCATGTTCCCAAGGTGTCCGGTCCCGGGACGCCCGTCTGCGCCCGCTAGCGCCCGATTGAAAAGTTCTGGGCGGTTTTGCAGGCGCAAAAGCCTGTTTTGCCAGGATGCCGCAAAACTGACCTGGGGTTTTATCGCACGCTGCCGGCATCACGCCGCGAAAACCGCCCAGATGACGGGGACCGAAGGGCAAATCGGCTCCCATTTTCTGCAAAACCGCCCAGAAGACGCAGGGGGCGGTCCGAAGGACGCTGCACGGCATCGCGCCGACGCGGTGCGGGGCACCACAGGCCCT
>CALEWN010000179.1 GCA_937925385.1 uncultured Senegalimassilia sp. | reverse complement strand
GGCGGATAACGCCGATGCCACGCAGGCGGAGGTGGATGCCCAGGCCAAGGCGCTGGCGGATGCGCTCAAGGTGTACAACGGGCAGTCGCTTACCGAGGTGGCGGACGGGCAGACGTGGCGTATGGGTTACACGCTGCTCAACCGCGATGGCAGCGCGGCTGATTCCGGCAAGTACTTCGCCGAAGGCGCCCAGGTCAAGCGCGTGGGCGATAGCTATCAGGTGTCCATCACCGTGAAGGCCGCCTACGACCGCTACATCGCCGGCATGACGTACGGCGACGATGCGGCGGCAACGGTCGTCGACAACGGCGACGGCACGCATACGTATACGTTCGCAACCGACTCGCTGACGCGCGCGCTCAAGGTTTCTTACGCGATGAACCTGGGCGGCGACAGTGCGGCCGCCAACCTGCCTTCGGTGACCGCGTACCTGGTGCTCGACACGGGCGATGCCACGTTGGTCGATTCGGGCGACCAAGGCGTGTCGAAGGCGGCGCTGCAGTCGAAGATCGACCAGGTCAGCAGCTTGATTGAGTCCGATTACACGGCGGAAAGCTGGAAGCCGTTCGCCGAGGCGTTGGCGGCGGCACAGGCGCTGCTCGAGAAGGACGGCGCAACGCAGGCGGAGGTCGACGCGGCGGTTGACGCGCTGACGAAGGCGGCCGACGGACTGCAGAAGGCGCAGCCTGCTCCCGAGACGGTCGACAAGTCCAAGCTCGAAGCCGGCCTGGCCGATGCCAGGCAGGGCGTTGCCGGCCTGAACGAGTCCGATTACACGCCTGAAAGCTGGAAAGCTCTGCAGGCGGCGATCGCAGCCGCCGACGCGGTGCTGGCGAACAAGGACGCCACGCAAAGCGATGTGGATGCGGCGGTCGACACATTGGCGGCAGCCTATAAGGGCCTCGCGAAAGCGGATGCTTCCGCTGGTGGTGATGCGGGCAGCAACGGCAATGGCAACGGCGGCGCCGACGGCAATGGTGCCGGCGGCGATAACGCTGGCAATGGCTCCGGCAGCGGCAACGCGGCTGGTGGTAACGGCTCCGGTAACGCAATCGGCGGCAACGCCGGCGCGACCGCGAACGGAGCGGGTGCAAGCACGTCCGGCGCGTTGTCGCAAACCGGCGATGCGGCACCGGTGGCCCCGATCGTGGGCGGCGGCCTGCTTGCGATGCTGGGAGCCATCATCTCCGCAGCAGCCTTGCGTCTGCGCAAGCGCAACGAGCGCTAATCGCAAGCTCTCACTCCGGGGCAAACGCGCTTGCCGCGTTTGCCCCGCCTTCGGGCGGCCCGCCCGCATTCCCTGCTCGCGATACGGCGGCACGACGACGGGTGCCCCGAAGTCATCGGCCCTCCAGTTGGGCAAACTTTCTCGAGACTATCTCCTGCGTGCTGAGCGCCCCTCCGCCTCCTTGTTCGCGCCCGAACACACCTCCGTCCCCTGTTCGCGTGCGGGGCCGTCTCCTATGGCGGTGCGGCAGCTCTGCCTAGAGGGCACCAGAGTTTCCCATGGTTGCCTTTGATTGAAAGCCATGGTAAACTTCCTGCATTTGTTAGCAATCGTGAACAGTAAGCAGGTGCAACACGTGAACGAACAGGCAGTGACGGCAGAACAGGTCATCGCGTCCGATCGGCCCGCGCAAAGCGCTTCGAAGGTCCGCCATGCCCTTTGGGCCGTCGGCGGCTTCTTATGCTTCGCGTTGGGAATGGTCGGCGTGGTACTGCCGATTCTGCCCACCACGCCGTTCATCCTGGTGGCGGCGTTCTGCTTCGCTCGCAGCTCCACGCGTCTGAACAGCTGGTTCAAAGGCACGAAGGTGTACAAGCAGGTCCTGGAGGGTTACGTGACCAAGCGTTCCATGACGCTGCGCGCGAAGCTCACCATCCTCGTCCCGGTGACGGTGCTGCTGGCCATCGGCTTCGCCCTGATGGGCCGTGTCCCCGTCGGACGAATCGTCCTGGCGGCGGTGTGGATCGGCCATATCATCTATTTCGGCTTCATAGTGAAAACCGATAAGCAGGCATAAGGGGGTCTGCGCCGACTGCAGATCGGATCCGGTCTCGGCCAAGCCACCTTCCTCGCAAAATCGAGCCATCATTGCGCGGTCGTTTCGCCGCGCGTTCCTGCCTTCCGTCGCTCTCTCCTCGCTCTCTCGCGTCAAGCGAGGCTATTCCGACTCGGATAGGGGTCGGTTGTGCCGGCTTCGGTGAAGCGGATCGAGCCGATCATCGCAACGCCAGCTCGATGAGAAGGAGCGCCGCCGCCAGCGCAAGGGCCGCCCAGTCGATACTTCGAAGGCGGTAGCTGCGCAGGCAGGTCCGCGAAGCGTCTGCGGCGCCGAACGCACGCGCCTCGACCGCATACGCGAGCGATTCCGAACGGCGCAATGCGCTGGCGAACATGGGGACAAGGGCCGACACGAGCGCAAGGCTGCGCTGCAGCACGCCGCCGTTTGCGAAATCGGCTCCGCGCGACATCTGGGCGACGCATACTTTATTGAACTCTTTCGTCAGCGTGGGGATGAAGCGCAGCGTCATGCTCATGGCCAAGCTTGCGGGCGCCGTATGCACGCCGAAGCGGTTCAGGGGGCGCAGCATCAGCGAGAACCCGTCGGTGAGCTGCGTCGGGGATGTGGTGGTCATAAGCGCCGACGTGCCTAGCAGCACGCAGATGAAGCGCAGCGCGTTCTCGATCGCGCATGATGCCCCGCCCGTGGTGATCCTTGCCGGGCCTGCGCACCAGATGGTATCGCCCGAGTTCACGAACAGCGTATCGAACACCAGGACGAAGGTGATAAGCCACGCGAACGGCTTCAAAGAGCGCAGCGCCGCATGCGCGCTCGAGCCGGAGGCCGCCTGCACGGCCATGGCGGCCGCAAGCAGGATAAGCAATGCCGGCGCGCCTTGCGAGGCGAATGCCGTCGCGATGAACAGCACCGCGAAGGTGATCTTTGCGCGCGGGTCCAGCTTGTGTGCAAACGTCGTTCCGGGGCGATAGGCCCCAAACGTCGCTGCGTCGGTGGCAAGCGGCCTGAAGCCGTTCCCGTTCGAAGGCTCCCGCCTTTTCATGCGGAGCCGCGGGATTTCGATGCTTTCGGCTGCATATGGGCTGTCGGGCTGCGACGCCAGCACGCCCGTTGCAACGGCGCCCGTGACGAAGCCTGTGGCGCATGCCGCCAAAGCGAGCGGCGGCAAGCTCAGCAGGACCGATGGCGTTCCCAGCAGCAGGGCGGCGACCGCGATCTGGCCCGCATTATGCAAAATCGCCGCCACCATGCACGTCGCCACCGCGCCTAAGCCGGGGATCAGGGATGCCGCCGCGCTCCCCGCGAACGCGAACGCCGTGCCGCCCAGGCTGTACATGAGCATCGTCGGCGACCCGAACAGAAAGCCCGATGCCACCACTTTCACCACTGCAACCGCGGCGGCGGCGCGCATGTCGAGCCCGAGAAGCGCTACCACCACCGCCACGTTCGCTAAACCGAGCTTCACGCCCGGCAACGCCACGGGAAGCGGGATCATCGTCTCGATATAGCTCAGGACAAGCGCGAGCGCGCTCAAAAGCGAAATGCGCGCAAGGCGCTGCGTGGCGATGATTCGAGGATTTACAGCCATGATGAAGCGCTCGATCAGCTATTGCCCGACGACATCGTAGGCCGATGCGGCGTCCTCATCCGTTATGTTCACCACAAGCTTGTGCGGAAGGCATACGATCTGCTGCCCCGCATTCGAGATCCAACCTTGATCGACGCAGTCTTGGTTGGGGCAGTCCGCCTCGCTCACGCGCACCTTGCCCGCTTGCACCTCGATCACGTTCGTGCCGGCGCTCGAAGCAACGGTAAGGACGTCATCTTGGGAAAGCGGCATCGTGAAGGTGTTGCCGTCCGCGTCTTGGATGACGGCGGTTCGGGCGTCGACCGCGCTGCCGAGCGCGTTGGTCGCCGCAACGGCGGCGAGCGCGATCGCGGCAATGACCAGCACCGCGACGATGTTGAGCTTTCTTCGGTTGTACGCCTTCTTTTGGGCAGCCGTCATGTTGCACCTACCTCCTTCTATTCGTTCAGGAGCGTGAACCCGGAACCGGCCGATGAAGTGGCCGTATCGTTCATATCCACCAGCAGGCCGCTGAAGCGCTCGTCGGAGTTCAGCAGGTCCATGGCTTTGTCGTGCCCCATCAAGAACAGCGTGGTGGAATACGCATCGCCGTCGGTGGAGCTGTCGGAAACGATCGAGGCGCTTGCCAGGTCCGTCTTCACCGGATATCCCGTGCGCGGATCGAGGATGTGGTAGTACAGCACGTCGTCGACGGTGAAGCTGCGCTCGTACAACCCGCTTGTGACCAGGGATTTATCGCGTACCGGGATGCTTGCGATCACGTCGTTCGCCGTGCCGTTGGGATCTTGCACGCCAACGTTCCAGTCGTCGCCGCGGAAGCTTTCCCCCAGCACGTAGACGTTGCCGCGGAAGCTTTCCCCCAGCACGTAGACGTTGCCGCCCAGGGAGAGCATGGCGCTTTTACAGCCTGCTTCCCGCAGCATGGAGACCAGGTCGTCGGTGATGAACCCTTTCGCGATGCCGCCAAGGTCGAGCATCGCGTCGGGGTCGGAGAGCGTCACCGTGGTGCCATCGACCGAGAT
>CALEWN010000178.1 GCA_937925385.1 uncultured Senegalimassilia sp. | reverse complement strand
GAATGATGATCGACGACGCGGTGAGCATAAGCTGCAGGCAGCCTACGGCGAACGCCGCCAGCGCCACCGCGGCGTCGATCAGCCAGTCACGCGCCGTCATGTCGCGATATGTCATAAGAAGGTTATCCATGCCGTCCATGGTATCCCGAGCACGCCGCACGCGCCATACGCCGCCCGGGGTAATCACGCGCGTGCGCCGGCGGCGGCTGGCGCGGTACGGCGAGGAGCAGAAGCGGCGATGGGGCGCAGGGTGAAGAGAGCCCCCGCGTTTTGGGCGATTCGGAGCGATTTCGGGACCAGATGGGGGCTCAAACCCCGAAGTTCTGGATGGTTTGACGGGATTCCGAGCCCCGTGGGCTTGGGAATCAAAGTTCTGGGCGGTTTTGGAGGAGATGACGCCCTCCGCGCTAATGCCGACCTGGGGTTATGCCGAGAGAAATCTCAAATCAACCCTTGAAACCGCCCAGAACTCCAAAAGCATGTCAATTTCGAGGTCGAAAAGCTGCAAAACAGCCCAGAACCCAGAGGGTCAGAGCAAAACGCTGCCACCCGATACGGCAAGCTGCCCAAAACCGCCCAGAACTCCGTAGCCGCGACGGCCGCAGAGCGTTGGGCCCGCAGCGGCGGACGCGCGGAGCGACGGGCGACAGGGCGACGGGACGACGAGCAGCGGGCGACGGGCGGTGGGATGCGCAGGCGGCGGGCGACGGGACGCGCGGACGCGCAGGCATGCAAGCTCGCCGCCGGCGCGGCTATGCCGCTCCCAGGTCCTCGGTCACGGCTCTGCCGGCGAGGATGCCGAAGGCCCCGTTGGTGGTCAGGCTCTCGCCGCCGCCCTGCGCGGCGGCCCCGCAGCAGTACACGCCCGCGATGGCCTTGCCGTTGGCGTCGAGCAGGCGCCCGCCGCCGTCCACCACCGCGCCGCCGCGCGTGCGGAAGCGCACGGGGAACTGCTTGAGCGCGTAATACGGCGGCTTCAGGTTCTCCAGGAACTGCTTGCGGCCAAAATCCGAGTCCTTGCCGGCCTCGACCATGCTGGAGAAGCGGTCGACGGTCTTACCGAGCACATCCCCGGACACGCCCATGCCCGACGCCAGCTGCTCCACCGTGTCACACGGTCCGACCAGGCGCGATGCGTGCTTCGCCGTCACCTGCGCCGCGCTGCGGGCCTGCCCGCTCTCCGAGATGCCGCTGTCGAAGATGGTCCAGAAATAGCCGCGCTCCTGGGTGAAGCATGCTGCGCACAGGTCGCGCATGTAGTCCTCGTTGGCGAAGCGGTTGCCCTGCGCATCCACCACGAGCGTGGGCGCGAACATGCCCCACGCAGCCGCCTGCGGAAGGTCGCTGATCACCGACGGGGTCACGCTCATGTCGCTGAGCTGCGCGCCAAGCGCCTGGCACAGCTTATGACCCTCCCCCATGGATGCGGCGGTGTAGCAGCCGATGCGCTCCCACGCCGACAGGTACTGGCGCACGAGCGACTGGTTGCTGGCGAACCCGCCCGTTGCCACCACCACGGCGCGCGCATGCACGTCGACCACGCCGGACTGGTCCTTCTTGCTGGTGGAGAAGCGCACGCCGCACACCTTGCCCGCCTCGTCCAAGATGAACCCGGTGGCGCAATAGCCGGTGGAGAACTGCACGCCCTTCGCCGCCAGCTTGTCGCGCAGCGGCATCATGATGCTCTCCGTGTCGCCGATGCCGTTTTTCGGGAGCACGCGGCGGCGGTTCGCCTCGTTGGCGGAATAGCTGGCAGGGTCGGCGAACTGCGCGCCGTACGAACTTTTCATGCGGTCGACCCACTCGGGCGCCGCGTAGAACAGGCGCTTCGCGAAATCCAAGTCGGTAACGCCGGCGCTTTTCAGGGCCTCCTTGCGCTCAGGCCACACATCGTCGCAGGTCTCGGTGATGCCCGCGTCCTTCTGCAGCTGGCTGCCGCACACCTCCATGACGGCGTTGGACTCGTAGCTTTCGCCGCCCAGAACATCGAGCTTCTCGGCCACCATGACCGACAGCCCCGCCTCGGAGGGGTCCATGGCCGCCGAAAGGCCCGCCATGCCGCTGCCCAGGATGAGCACGTCAACCGATGTGGAGAACGACACCTGGGGCTGGCCGAGCACGCCGGCGCCCTCGGCAGAGGGTGCCGCGGCGGAGCTGCACGATGACAGCAGGGGCACGGCGGCGAAGGCGGCGGAGGCGCCGACCAGCTTGAAGAAATCGCGGCGTTTCATGTAGGGCATGCTCTTTCACTAGATGGCGAAGGGACGGCGCCCGCCGCCGTGCAACCGGCTTTGGGCACCGTCCCCCATTTCGATATCGCAGCCATGGTAACGCACGCGCCCCGCGCGCGGCCGGCCGTTCGGTGCGCGTCACATCTTCTCGATATGCGGGGCGCCCGGCAACCGGAGGCACCCCGAGCGGGCGAACGGAGCCGACGTGCCCGCGGTTTCCCAGCGGAAGCGGATCCGCCGCGCCGCCTTTCCACGCCGCTCCGTTTCCCCGCCGCACAGCGGGGCGCCGCGGGCGCTTCCCTATTCGTAGAACTTGATGTCGGGATACGGCGGCTCGAGGGCGCGCTTGAAGGCCTGCGAGCGCACCTTCGCCAGCACGCGCTCAACGTCGGCACGGTTGAACCCGGCCTCCACCAGGCCGTTCTCGCTGACGCCGTGCTCGAAATGCGCGATGAGCATGCGGTCGAGCGTGGGGTAGTCGATGCCCATGGACTTCTCATCCTCCTGCCCGGGCGCCAGCTCGGCGCTGGGCGGCTTGACCAGCACGTGCTCAGGGATTGGGGGCACCTGGCCGTCGCGCTCGGCGCGCTCGTTGCGCCAGCGCGCGATGGCGTACACGTCGGTCTTGTACAGGCCGCCGATGGGCGCGAACGCGCCGGCCGTGTCGCCGTAGAGCGTGGAGTAGCCCATCATGGACTCGCTGCGGTTGCCCGTGTTCACCAGCATCCAACCGTTGGCGTTGGAAAGCGCCATGAGCACCACGGTGCGGCAGCGCGCCTGCGTGTTCTCCGACGCCGTGCCCGAAAGCTTGCCGCAGCCCGAGCGGCGCAGCACCGCCTCGAACGCCTCGAACGGCTCGCAGATGGACACGACGTGCGTCTCGATGCCCAGGTTGTCCGCCAGCTCACGCGCATCGTCCAGGGAATGCTCCGTGGAATAGGGGCCGGGAAGCATGACGCCGTGCACGTGATCGGGGCCGAACACGTCGGCGCACATGACGGCGATGACGCTCGAATCTATGCCGCCGGAAAGCCCCACCACCATGTCGGTGAAGCCGGCACCCTCCGCATAGGCGCGCAGCGCATCCGCGCACGCCTTGTACATATCGTTCGCTCGCATAAAGCTGTCCTTTCAGCACAAGCGGGATTCCTTCGGATACGAGTATGCCCAAGCAGTGTTTCCAGGTGATTGCCAGCACGCAACAGCTTGGCAACCGGTCGAATCCCACGACCAGCGAACCCGGAACGGCGAGCGAGCGGCGTAGAGCTTGCCCTTGCCGCCGCCCGCGTACACCAGCACTTGGTCTCGTCACCCCTCTAATGAAGCGGCGAACGTACGTTGGGACCACCCCGAAACGCAAGCGGGCGGCATGCCTTGCGACATGCCGCCCGCCTGAACAGGATATGGTTTGTCGTGCTACTGGATGGCGCGGATCTGCTCGGCCAGCCAGGTTGCCCATTCCTCGACGCCCTCGCCCTTGGTTGCGGCGATGGGGAAGATGGGGGCCTGCGGGTTGAGCTGACGCACGCTGGCGTCGAACGCCTCGCGATCGAAGTCGAACACGGGCATGGTGTCCACCTTGTTCAGGATGACCACCTTCGCCGCCTGGAAAACGCCGGGATACTTGAGCGGCTTGTCGTCACCCTCGGGCACGGACAAGATCATGACCTTGGCGTTCTCGCCCAGGTCGAAGTCGGTCGGGCATACCAGGTTGCCCACGTTCTCCACGATGATCAGGTCCAGGCGCTCCAAGTCGAGCACGTCGATGGCGCGGCTGATCATGTTGGACTCCAGGTGGCACGCGCCGCCCGTGTTGATCTGCACGGCCGCGATGCCCTGGGCTTTGATCTTCTCGGCGTCCACGTTGCTGGCGATGTCGCCCTCGATGACGGCGATGTTGAACTCGTCGCGCAGCGCCTCGATGGTGGCCAGGATGGTGGATGTCTTGCCGGAGCCGGGGCTGGCAAGCAGGTCGAGCACGAACACGTGGTTGTCGGCGAAGCGCTTGCGCAGCTGCGCCGCCAGCTGATCGTTCTTGTCAAGGATGGGTTGCTTCATATCGATTTGCATGCTGATTCCTCCTATTGATCAAGCAGCGGTTTCAGTGATAAACCAGATCGGGAACGCGCGGCGGGCGAGCGGTCCTCCAACTGCGCCATCGGGCACGTACGCGCGGGAACCGCCCGTCCCTGCGGCAGACATCCGCCACGCGGCTTTGCGTCGGCACCCGCTAGTCGTCGGGCAGGTCAACCTCGATGGAGTCGATCTGCAGCTCGCGACCGGCTAAAAGCTGCGTATCGTAGCTTCCGCATTCGGGGCACACCATGTGGAAGCGGTCGTGCTCGTACTCGGCGCCGCAATCCAGGCAAAGGCTTCGGGGCGTCACCATGTTGATCTCAAGCTCA
>CALEWN010000177.1 GCA_937925385.1 uncultured Senegalimassilia sp. | reverse complement strand
CGGTAGATGATGGTGCGCCCGTACTTGTCGGTCAGAAAGCCGCCGATAAGCGCACCGACGGCAGCGCCGAACGCGTTCGCGCCGATGGCGCCCAAGATGGAGGTCCACATCGAGCCGAAGCCGAATGCCGCAGCCCATGCCGTCAGCGCCACCGACGACGCCACGATGCACCCGGAATCCAGGAAGTTCGTCAACGACACCGCGATGGTGCCCTTGCGCTCCTGAGACATTGCCATGATCGATCCGCCTTTCACTTGTTCCTATGGCCGGCGGCTGCGCTAGTCCAGGAAACTTTCGTTGATGTCGAGTTTGAAATCGCGGGCGATGGCGCGCAGGCCGTCGTCGGTAATGGTGTTGCGGAAGTCGTCGCTGCCGCCGTTGAGCATACGGGCCTCGGCGTAGATGGCCGCGGCCTTCTCGATGGTATGCATAAGGCCAAACGCCGTGTCGAAATCAGGGCCGGACACGAACAACCCATGCTGCGCCCAGATGGCTGCATCGTAGGTTTTCATGAGCTCGCAGGTGGCCTGCGCGATCTCGGAGCCGCCCGGAACCATCCACGGCACGACGCCTACGCCCTTCGGGAACACCACGATGCACTCGGTCATGGCCTTCCACAGGGCGCGCGTGATGGTGCGCGCGTCGAGCGGCATGACGAACGACAGCGCGATGACGTTCTGCGGATGAGCATGGTAGATCACACGGCATGCACCATCGGTGGCGGCCACGCGGACGCTATGGTTCATGAAGTGCGTGGGGAACTCGCTGGTGGGAACGCCCCCGTCCTTCAAGCCCCACACGATGCGCCATGCGTCGCCGGCGTCGTTGATCTCGACGATGCCCACGTTGGCGGCGGGGTCGAGCTGCACGTTGCGCATGTAGCGGCCCGAGCCGGTGGTGGCGAAGAACGCGCCGCGCAGATTGTCAGCCTGCACGCCCATAGACACCCAGCTGGAGGGGTTGTCATAGAAGAACGGGCGGCACGCGCCAACCTGCTCATCCGTCAGGCGATACGTCAGGTTACCGCCGTTGCGCTCGTGCCAGCCCTGGTCCCAGCCATCGGTGCACAGGCGCACGAACGCCTTCATAAACGGCTGCTGCTCCACGGCCACGCCCGAAACGGCGCCCTTGGCAACGGTGACGCCCTTGTCGAGCACGCCTTGCGCGGCTTGCGCGCCACGGCCCAGCACGTCCTGCGCGCTATCCAAAATACCCATGTTCCTACCTTTCCATCATGCGCCGGGAACTACGGCGCGGATCGAGCGGGTTCGGATGCCGATCCTCGCCCGCCGCTTGCTTTCACTGAACGTAAGGAAATCGCCCGCCTACGCGCGGCCGGAGAGCACCTCGTCCTCATAGGCCTTGATGGGAGCCCACAGCCCGCCATCGGTCGGCACGCCCTCGCGGCGGCAGTACTCGTCCCACACAGCGCCGAACGGCATGGTCTTGAACTGCTCGGTGACGATCATCTTCTCGGAGAAGCGGTACGTATCCTGCAGCTCCTTGAGACGCTCGACGGGCTGCAACAGCTCGAACAGCAGGCTCTTCTCCATGGCGCGGGTGCCGGTCGCCCAAGCGCCGATGCGGTTGATGGACGCGTCGAAGAAATCGAGGC
>CALEWN010000176.1 GCA_937925385.1 uncultured Senegalimassilia sp. | reverse complement strand
TCGCCCACGCGCTGCCAGCCGGCGCCGCACAGGCGATCGGCCACCATATTTCCCACCGTATCGTTTCCTGCGAACACGAAAGCCTTCGTCATGGCTTAACCCTCTTTCTTGATCTTGCGGGCGATGCGGTCGGCCACCGAAAGCTCCTCGCGCTTATCGCCGCCCCAAAACACCACGGCCAGCATGCCCGGCCCGACGTGGCTGCCGATGACCGGACCGATGCTGCTTTCCAAAAACAGCAGGTTGTCATCCTCTTTCGCCAACAGCTCCTTCAGGCGCGCCGCGTCCTTGGGGCAGTCGGCGTTGCCGATGACCACGCAACGGCCCGGCATTTGATCGGTCATGCGCTTCGAGCAGTACTCCGCCAGCTGCCTGATGCCCTTTTTGCGCCCGCGCGCCACGCCGGTCAGCGCAAGCTTGCCCTCAATGCTGATGTTGAGCAGAGGCTTCACGTCAAGCTTCGCGCCCGCATAGGCGACGGTGCTGGGGATGCGGCCGCCGCGGCGCAGCGATTCCAGATCGTCGACCATGAACTCGGCGTCGACGAAGTAGCGCGCCTCCTCGGCCCACGCGGCCAGCTCGCGCGCCGTCATGCCGTTGTCACGCTGATTGAGCGCCTCGTAGACCAAAAGCGCCTCGGCGACCGATGCCAAATACGTGTCGACCACGTACAGCTCGGCCTCGGGATGCTCGGCGATCAGCTGATCGCGCATCATCACCGCCGTGTTGAAACTGCCGGAAAGGCCGCTGGTAAAGCTCAGATATACCGTGGGAACGCCGCTTTCGATGGCCTTCGAGAACACGTCATGGAACACCGTCACCGGCACCTGCGCCGTGGACGGCTGCGACCCTGCGCGCATGCCCTCGTAGAACTCGTGCGGCGTGACGCTGCGATATAGATCGTCGCTATGCTCGCCCTTTTCGTCGATATAGGGAAACTCCAGCAGCTGCACGCCGGGACGGTCGATCACCTCGAAAGGGAGGTCGCAGCAGGAGTCGATGATCAGATTGCATTTCGGCTGGGCTTCCATGCATCTCCTTTCGTTGAAACGCCCACGCTCCTCATGCCGTGGGCGGGTTTTCGCTTTGCCCCTAAGATGTGCAGGCCAAAGCCGCCTTCGGCCCGGTCAGCTTACCCGAGATGGCATGCGCGCATTCATAGGCGACGCCGACCGCCGGGCCCACATGCAGACCCACCACCGGGCTTACGGGAAGCACGCTAACCTTGCGCCCGAGCATGGGCTCGATGACCTCATGGGCCCACTTCACCGCCGGGGCCTTATCGCCGATGTAGTGCACCACCACATCGCGCAGCCCATGCTCCTCGATATCGGCCTTCATGGCCGCCACGATCTTGTCCAGGGCCTTTTTACGCGTGCGCACCTTGGCGAAGGTGATCGGGGAGCCGTCGCGCACGGCAAGCACCGGCGCCAGCTGGATAAGGTTGCCCAGAAGCGCCGCCGCGCCGCCGATGCGCCCGCCCTTCTGCAGAAACGTCAGGCTTTCCGGCGTGAATAGGAAGCGGGTGCGCTCGATGGCGTCAAGCGCCGCCTGAGCCACGCCGCGCAGGTCCTCGCCCGCATCGCGAGCCGCCACGGCCTCGAGCACGGGGAACGCTTCGTCGAAGCCGCAGGACTGCGAGTCGATCAACTCCCACTTGAAGCCGATGTTGCGCGCGGCCACCGCGCGGATGGCGCGCAAGGCGCCGTCGTAGGCGCCCGAAAGACCGGTGGAGATGAAGATGCCGCACACCTGGTCTCCGGCGCGGGCGGCATCCTCGAATACCTCCTCCAGCAGATGCTGAGACGGCTGGCTTGACGTGGGGATATCATCCACCATGTCGTAGATATCGGCATAGAACGCATCCAAGTCCATGGTTGCGTCCTCGTATTCCCTGCCGTTGCGGTTCACGTACAGCGTGACCACCTGGATATCCAACTGGGCGGCCATCTCCTGCGTGATCGAAGACACGGAATCGGTGATGATTCTGATCATGAATCCCCCTATCGAAAGCGCGACCGAGACGCGCGTACATTACGTTCAACCCTACGCGATACCGCGGAGCTTGCCAACAAGCGCGCGACGGCGCTCACAAAGACCATACTCCAAGCCCACCGGATAGGTATGGGGGTTGAGCATGCGTTTTTGGCTTTCGTCCAAACAAGCCAGACCTTCGCGGCAACGCCGTTGCGCCTCCATGGCGCTACGGCCGCCTGCATCGAGCACCACCTGTCCGTTGCGCGCCAGAGGCTCGAGCATCGTGCGGAACCGCTTGCCCGCAAGCTTCTTGCGGCGCATCGAATCGAGCGGGTCGACGATGACCTGGCGCTCGTCCACGCCGGAGTTCACGTCGAACACCATATCGCCGGCGATGGTGCCGTCATCGTTATAGTAGCGGCGCACATCGAGCACGCCGGGCACCGTCAGCTTCGCCGCCGACTCGCTGATCTTCAGGCGGTCGACCCATTCCGCCTGCCCCGGAGCGCGCGTTGCCGAAAGCTTGTACACCCCGCCGAGCGTGGGCTGGTCGAACGCGCAGGCAAGCTTGGTGCCAACGCCCCAGCTGTTGACGGGGGCGCCTTCGTCCAGGATGGACTGGATGGTGTATTCGTCCAGGTCGTTGGACAGCACGATGCCGCAATCCTGCAAGCCTGCCTCATCGAGCATGCGGCGTGCCATCTTCGCCAACCAGGCAAGGTCACCCGAGTCGATGCGGATGCCGGCCAGCCGCTCGCCCCGGGCGCGCATCTCAAGGCCCACG
>CALEWN010000175.1 GCA_937925385.1 uncultured Senegalimassilia sp. | reverse complement strand
CTGAATTGCATTTTCTGCAATTTTCACCGGATTCTTACTATCCGGTTCAGAGTACATTGGAACTCCTATTTGCTCTGAGCAACGGGGGCTGCACCGGAAACGATTCCGGCGCAGCCCCTTCCTTATGCCCAAGACTTCCCAAGACGGCACAGCTTTCCGCGAAGGGAAGCGCAAAAGAAGCCGGTTACCGGTGTAAACCGGCAACCGGCTTCTTGGCTTTTGGGAATCGATAAGGGGTACGGTTGCGCGAGTATACGCGACGTCTTTTGCCAGGTGGCCGTTGAAGGCGGTTCTACTCGATCGGCTTCAAAGACTCGGTGGTGCTTTCGGACAGGTTTGCGGCCTGGGCGGGATGCCAGTCCTGGATAGCCTGGTCGACCGACCATGCGGCGGCATCGCTTGGCGCGGCCGCGGCTGCCGCAACGGCTGCGGCCTTCTCGCCTTCGACCTTGCGGCGCCAATACAGCCAGAAGCCCAGCGCGCCTGCGCCCGCTGCGGCAAGGGCGGCGGCCAGCCCCGCTACCACGGGGTTCGTCTGGCGCTTGGGCAGGCCGGCCTCGGGCACGGCGATATCGAAGTCATCGGAGCCGGTTTTGAACGATGCCTGCGAGGCGGTGGGCTTGAGCACCGAATCAAGCGTTGCGGCCTCGGCCTTCGCCTGGTCGCTGGGGACATCGAACTGGGTCAGGTCGTAGGCGTCGATATAGGCCTTCAGCGTGCGCGAGTATGTGGTGCTGGTGGCGTAGTGCCCCTGCAGGTAGTCGCACGCATCCTCGTAGCTTTCCGTGTTCGACTTCTTCACCGGGGCGTACAGGGTATCGCCGGTGAGCAGGCCGACGTAATCCTTCAGGGATTCCGTCAGGCTGGGGTAGCGGCGGAACTCGGCGACGATGGTTTCCAGGTTGCCCTGGCCGTCGTCCTCCTGCGTTTTCATGCGCACGCTTTTGCCCTCGTAGGCGCCCTTGATGCCGAACAGGTTGTTGTAGGGCTCGCACGAAAGGCCCGAAGAGCCGGACGCCGACTCCACCACGGCCTGTGCGATCATGACGGAGGCGTACAGGTCGTTTTCCTGGCACAGCTCGCGGGCATCCTCGCCGATTTGGCTGATGAACTGCTCGGTGGTCAGGTTGCGCGAAACGTAGACCAGCTCGTCCTCGTCAAGGGTGGCGCTTTCCTGCACCATGTCCTCGGGGGCATCCTCGACGTCCTCGGCGGGTTGCTCGGCGGCGTTGTCGCTTGCGGCGGGTGCGCTGGGTGCGGCCGGGGTTTCGGCGGGCTGCGCGGGTGCGGCAGGCTCGGGCTTGGTTTCAGGCGCGGAAGCTGTGTTCGACTCCACGATGGCATCCTGCGTCTGCTTGACCAGCTTCGCCAGGTCGGCGTCTATGAGCGCAAGCGTCTCAACGTCGATGGTGAGGAAATCGGCCGCCGCCACGGTTTCGCCGGAAAGGTAATCTTTCAGCGGCTTTAAGCCCACAAGCTCGGCGGCTTCGGCCTTGTCGATAATGACCTGGTTCTCCTCGTCGGTTGCGGTCCAATCGCGGGTGATGACAACGCTTTCGATGGGCGTTGCCTGTGCTGCCTGTGCCGCATACGCGACGCCTGCCAAGGTGGCGCCCTGCGAATGCGCAAGCCCCGACAAGGCGGGGGCCGTTGCCATGGATGTTGCCAGCACCGCGGCAAGCGCGGCGTTCGTGAAAATGGTGCCCTGCTTCATTACGCTATCGTACCGTTTCTCCTTGTTCGACCTAGTAAGCCTAGTATAACTTATAGTCCCTCCATATGCCGCTCATCACGATAATCATCACGTGCGCTTCTTTCAATGCCGGTGTCGAAATCGTTGGCCAATCGTCGCGATTCCTTCACGTTTTTCGCCGTTGAACAGGGCAAAACCCGCGAAAATGTTGACTGTTCACGGAGGGGGGCAGGCTGGGGAAGGGATGATAGGTGAACAGGGAGTGAACAGGGGATGGAGGTGCGTTCACGGTAAATCCTCGCGCCTTCGATAGCGTGACGTGAACACACCTCCGTCCCCTGTTCATGCGTCTACCGGAATCGGTGGCAGGGCCCGGTCAAGGAATCGGCGCGTTCCCTTTCGCGACTTCATCCAATGCCATTGCATTTTCGTTATAATCGTCTGAATCCGCGCGAGGAAACGCGGCTGCCGCTGAACAGGAAAGGGAGGTTTAATGGCCGAGCTGCAGATCAAGCCAGGAACGAAGCTGAAAGCGGCTTTCGACACGGCCGTGGGCCAGCAAACCGATTTCAACATGATGGCCACCTTCAAAGGCGCCATCGACGAAGCCTATTTCCTTGTCAGCGCACCCATGCTTGCCGGCAAGCCGCTGATCTTGGACGAGAACCAAAAACTCCTGTTCCAGTACACCGAAGGCGGCAACACCTTCATGCTGGCCGGCTACCCCGAGTCCGTGGAGAAGGCGGGCATCCGCACGCTGTGGAAGATGCGCCAGGTGGCCGAGCATCGCACGTTCTTCAAGCGCCGCGATGAGCGCTTCAAGGTGTCCATGCGCCTGCGCTACCTGCGCGACGAGGCCCCCGAGGACCAGCAGGAAGAGGCCATGACCATCGACGTTTCCGCCGGCGGTTTGGCAATGTATCTGAATGACTACCCCGACGTGGGAGAGGCCCTGCAGGTGAAGCTGCCCGCGGTGCGCGTGGACGACCAGCGCTATGAGCTGCCCGTGCAGCTTGGCATTGTGTGCTGGCTGCGTCAAGCGCCGAAGGGCAGCCTGTTCCGCAACGCCTGCGGCATTCAGTTCCGCTACGCCGATGAATTGGAGCGCGAGGCAATGAAGGAATATATGGAGCACGTGCGCGCCAAGTACAAGATCTAAGGACCATGGCATTGTTTGGCAAAAAGAAAGAAGAAGCGGGCGAGCAGCCTCGGAGCGAAAAGGCGCGTGCCAAAAGCAACCGCGTGGTCCGCGTAAAAGAGCTGGAACAGGCTCTGGCCGAGGACAAGGACATCGATGTCGACGCCATCGTTTCCATGTACATGCCCAAGCGCCGCATGGCCCGCATCGGCGAGGCGCTGCTTCGTTTGGGTACGTTGCAGAAGGTGCTCATCTGTTTGGCCCTGTTCATGGCGGTGCTGTTCGGCATCTCGTTCATGCAGGAGAACATGGGCAACTTCACCATCAACCTGAACCGCTTGGAGCTGTTCAGGCGCGGCGTTGCCATTGCCGACAACAGCCAGTTCGAAGGCGTGGAGACCTGAGAACCGAAACAAAAAAGTGGGAGATGCATTTTGCATCTCCCACTTTTTTTGTTTTATAGTTCTTTCCGCATCAGCACCAGCGTCTGCCAGCCTGCGGTGCGGGAGCGGAAGCCTTTCGGGTTGCGCCCGTACTCCACAAAGCCGCAGGTTTGATAAAGCGCAATGGCCGACGCATTCTCGGCCACCACATCCAGTTCCAGCTGTGCATAGCCCGCCTGCCGGGCACGATCGATGCAGGCTTCCGTCAGCGCCCGGCCAATGCCAAGGCCCCAGGAGTCTTTCCGAATGGCAATGCCAAATTCGGCCCGGTGCCGG
>CALEWN010000174.1 GCA_937925385.1 uncultured Senegalimassilia sp. | reverse complement strand
TTACGGACTTCAAGGAGATCGAATCTGACGCAGCCAAATCCCAAACCTTTGACGACTACGAGTATGTCCAGAAAAACGCCGTGCCCAAATACGGTTGGAAACGATTCGAGGAAACCGAACTCGATAAAAAGAACGGAAACGAAGCCGCTTCCGTGACCAACTTCATCATCGAGTGCTCGTGGCCCCAGGATGGCAACTACAAGGAAACCGACGTGGCGTACTTGATCGCGAAGTCGTAGAGAGGAGGGACCGTGCTCGGGAACTGCGATGACAACTGCATCAAGCAAGAACGCGAAAGCGAAGGGCGCGGTTCGCTCACCGCTTCGCTGAATGGCGCGATCGACGGCATGGCGAAAACGCCTCAAACGCGCAAGGCGTTGTGGGCGGTTGCCTCCGTGCTGGTCATTGCCGCGCTGGTGTTCGGCGTCCGTTTGACCTACAGCGCCTTCAGCGCGAACGACCACTTGAAGGCCGTTGCAGTTACGGGCACTTCGCAAAGTCTGTTCGCCTCCGACGTGCTGGCTCCTTATTCAGAGAAGCCAGCAGAACCCATGGCCAAAAGCGTTGTGGTCGACACGAGCGACAATAGAAGCTCCTTCACCTTCCGCGTGTACAACTGCATGCTCGACGACCGGAATGTGTTCAACGACAAGGAAGTCAATTACAAGTTGGTCGTGAACGCTAGCGGCATCAATGGAGAGGATATCGATCCTTCGGGTTGGCGCATCAGCTCCGAGCCCGAGGAGGAGGGCGAAACCGTTTTGCTTCCCGGTACGCGGGCGAAGATCGTCACCTATACGGTTTCATTCAAAGAGGAGTTGCTGAACAACATCAAGTTCACGATTTCCGCAAATGTTGTTCCCGATACAAGCCCCGGAACCAACTTGGCGTGTTTGGCGGCTACCATCACGCCGGCGGAGCGTCCCGTGGTCGAGTCCGCTTCCGTCACTGGCACATGGGCCGATACGGACGACGTTAGTAAATACGCTGCTTACAACTATCGTGTCAGCGTTACGGGCAAGGAGCAGAAGGTAACCCTGACGTGGGGCGCAAACGTTGAGCTTGACCCTCATTTCGAAGCAAACCACAAAGGCTGCACAATCGACCTCGCGAAACGTACAGTGACGTTCACAATGTCGCCGGGTTCCGAGATCGTGAGCTTCTACTGGACCGGCGGAAGCCCCGAGCCTTCCAAGTGGGACGATCTTGGCGTTTCGGTGGCGGCAAGCAGTTTGTTGTGAGCAGCTGGGAACGAACGGTCGGCAACTAGCGGCAACGCTCGGCGCCGGCAGCAAGCAGATTCGCCCTTCGGGGGCTTTGCATAGAACGAGGTTATTCATTGATGAGATCGGTAAAGCGCATACTCGCCGTGTACCTGACCTTCGCCATGGCGTTTCAGCTGTTCGCGCCGACTACCGGAGCGTTGGCGGAAGAGCTGAACGTCGTGTCGGGCGCAACGGCGCAGCAGACTGGCGGCTCGGAGGGCGCGGATGGCAACGGCAGAGGATCCTCTGCCGTTGCGGGCGCTGCTAGCGGCGATGACGCCTCGGCTTCTGGCGATGCCTCTGCAGGTGGAAGCGAAACGGCTTCGGATGATGCTGCTTTGGGCGATGCTGCCGCGGGCGATGTCTCCGAGAGCCAGGAGCCCGCTGCGAGCGAGTCCGCCAGCGCCGACGATGATGCTGCGGATGCGCAGGACGCTCCCGTAACGGTTGCCGCGGGCGCAACCATTACCACGGTTGACGAACTGAAGAAGGCCATGGGAGATCATGGCGTTGTGACCGCAACGGGCGAAACCGTTAACGCTATCACGTTCAATGACGCTGTGGCTTTGCGCATCATCTCGAATGCGGACCCTCAATTGTACCAAAATGCGGCTTTGACCAAAGGCGGGCAAACGGGCGTGCTCGATTTGAGCAGTCCCGAAGGTGGCTATACGTTCTATGGTTTTGGCAGCGATGAATATCCCTTCAAGGGTTCGTTTACTGCCGGCGACACCTCGATCGCTTTGGCAACGTCGCTGTTCAACAATGTTGAGCTGAACCCCAATATCCGCATCCCGAACCTTGTTTGGAAAGGGGAAGGCAGCGAGCCGGTTATTGCCGTCAATGTTGAGGGTGGTGGCCAGAGTCTTGAGGTCACAATTCAGATCGCCGATTCCGTCAGCGGGAGCGAGACAACTGCCGGTATCATCAGCGCGCTGTTCGGTATCGTTTCGGGGTCGCTTACGCTGGGTGCAACGTATTCCTTCGTGGGAACGCGAAAAGGCCTCGGGGCTACCGCTGATGCTACGGGAAACGTGGGCTTGCTGGCGAATACGGTTGCAAATGGCAGTACCTTTGCGGTTGAGTCGGTCACCTTCCCCGACAACGTTGCATCGGGCGGCACCGTGAGCGCGACCAACGGAAATGCCGGCTTGCTGGTTGGCGCGGTCAACGATGGTGCTTCCTTGAGTGTCGGCTCCCTGAACAATGTCCCAACTGCCACGGTTCAGTCCAGCAATGGTTCCGCTGGCGGCGTTGTGGGCAAGGTTGGGTCGAGCACTGGCGCGACCGTTGAGGTGACAAGCGAAATCGATCTCTCCAATCTCACGGTGAAAGGCACCGCAGCCGGTGGCTTCATCGGCCAGGCAATCAAGCTCACGCTGACTCAGAAGGACGGCGCTAAGGTCACCTGCCCCAAGACTGTTGGGGATGCGACTAGCGGCAACGTTGGAGGCTTCATCGGCGAGGTGAGTTTCGGCAGCCCGGTTGAGTTTACCGGTAACGATCAAATCGACACGGGTGAAGGTGTCACGCTTGCGGGTAAAGCCGATGAGTCGAAGGGCGTTGGCGCCGCTATCGGCAAATTGAACTTCGTTGATCCGGCGATGACCGTTTCGTTCAATGGCGGCCCCGATGGTGTCACGTTCAAGAGCACCTATGGCAATGGGGGAGCCGCAGCGGTATTCGGTGGCCTTGTCGGCTCGGTGACGGGATACACCAACTCTAAGCCGCTTCATATCGAGAACGTTACAACGGAGTTTGCGCTCGAAGCTACTCCGAACTTCACTGGCGGCCTCGTCGGTTGGCTCGGCCGCGATGCGGGTGCGACGCTCGAGGTCAAGA
>CALEWN010000173.1 GCA_937925385.1 uncultured Senegalimassilia sp. | reverse complement strand
GGACGCGCTGGCCCGCACGCTTCCGGGCATAGTCGAGCTGCTGGCGGATTTGAAGGCCCACGGCTACGGCGTATGGGGTCTGACCAACTGGTCGCATGAGACCTTCCACCTGGCCTTCGAGAAGTACCCGCGCCTTGAACAGCTGTTGCAGGGCACCGTGGTCTCCGGCGTGGAGAAGATGCATAAGCCGAACGCCGACATCTACGAGCTGGCCCTGACCCGTTTCGGCCTCACGGCCGAGCGCTGCGTGTTCTTCGACGACACCGCCAAGAACATCGTCGGCGCCAACGAGGTCGGCATCCACGGCATCCTCTTCGAGAACGCGTTGCAGGCACGCGAATCGCTCGCAGAACTCGGCGTACGTCTGTAAGTCGCCAAACGTTGCATCGCGGCAGTTGAAGTCTATGGACCCGTCCTTGACGACGGTGACCGGCCGTGTGGCGACTATCCCTAGCGATATAAATAGACTTTATGACACTGCTGCAGCTGAAATACATCGTCAAAATCGTCGAGTGCGGCTCGATGAACGAGGCCTCCCATGCCCTGTACGTCTCCCAGCCGGCCCTGAGCTCGTCGGTCAAGGAATTGGAGAACGAGCTGGGCATCGAGATCTTCACCCGCTCCTCGCAGGGCATCGCCCTGACCGTGGACGGCGCGGAATTCCTGACCTACGCCCGCCAAGTGCTCGACCAGGCCGACCTGCTCGAAGAGCGCTATAAGCATGCCAAACCGCGCAAGCAGCTGTGCCAGGTCTCCACCCAGCACTACATGTTCGCCGTCGAGGCGTTCGTGGAGATGATCAACTCCATCAAGTCCGACGAATACGAGTTCACCATCCGCGAGACCCGCACGCGCGACATCATCAACCAGGTCGCCAACATGCAGTCCGAAATCGGCATCATCTACCTGTCCGATTTTAACAAGGACGTGATCGGCAAGCTCCTGCGCGAGAAGCACCTCGAATTCCACCCGCTCTTCCGCGCGCCGCTGCACGTGTTCATCTCGCGCAACAACCCGCTGGCCGCCAAGAAGGTCATCACCATGGAGGACCTGAAACCTTATCCGTTCATCCAGTACGAGCAGGGCGAGGAAGGCTCGTTCTACTTCTATGAGGAAGCGGTCTGGCCGGAGTACTCCCCCAAGCAGATCAACGTGACCGACCGCGCCACGATCCTGAACTTCATCATCGGCCTCAACGGCTACACGGTGTGCACCGGCATCGACAACGGCGACCTCAACAACGAGAAGATCGTCACCGTGCCGCTCGACACCGACGAAACGATGTTGGTCGGCTGGATCACGAACGAGCGTTCCAAGCTCTCCAAGGCCGCCGAAACCTATCTCGACAAGCTCAAGTCCGTAGTCTCCGACCACGGCTACAAGCTCATTGATTAGGAGTAAGTAAAACAGGCATGGTCAGCAGTGAGATATACTGCGATTAAGCCAACCCCGCTGGGGAAATGGAAGTAAGGGCCGGCTCCTGAGTATCTCAGGGGCCGGCTTTTGCGCTATTGAGACTGACTGGCAAAACCAGTTTGATGGCCTCCGACTACTTGGCCAAGATTACCGACGCGGCGGCTGTCGCGGCGAAGCCTTTGAGCACTTCAATCATCACGTCGCGATCTTCGACATCAATGTTGCGGGCCGCGGCGAGCATAATCGGCAGTGACTGTGTCAAATGCGAAGTGAGGTCGCCGAATGTGTCGTATCCGCCAGCCTCGAAGATGGCAAACAGGTTTTCGATGAACTTGCGGCGATGCTCGTCGTCGTATTTTGCCATCCATCCGTTGATCGTGCGTGCCAGGTATTGCGCGCTACTTGTCAGTCCATCAGCCTGTACGAATTGGCCATGATCGACTTGCCAGTGCAATGCGAAATGCTGCATGATGCTGGCACCGTCGCTGCTGACCACCGTATAGCCGTCTTCCACATGCTCACGAGTCTCAAACAGCATGCCGATGATCGACGAGCCCGGTACCGATTTATGGATCTTCGACGCAATGCGTACGTACCCGTCCTCATCGAAGAACACCTCATCGAATCCAGGCCCATCGTGCGAATATACGACCGTGATACGTTCCTGAATCTCGCTAGGCACATTGGCCGCCGCATACACCGCCAGATTGCCGCCTTTGGAATGGCCGCCGACCATAATCGGCCCGGCCCAATGGCCAGCCAGCTCGGTCAGATAACGCGCGGCGGCCTCCTGCGAGGCGACCGGGCGGCGGAACGCCATCATGAAGTCCTCTTTCCACCCGACGATTGAGCTGTCGGTACCGCGAAAAGCCACATAGAGCGTGCCGTTACCCAGTTCGAACACGCAGGCCGAGAACTGCTTGGTGGTTGCAGCATCGAATTCGTCCACGTATGCGCCCACGCGTAGGTTCCTCCAACGTGGGCTCTCGCTCATCGCACGTAACAGATCGACATTCATCGAAGGCGACCACACCTTGCCGAACATGTCGTCATAGCATTCGGCACGCAGCAAATCGTGAATCGGAACCGTGGCGATCATGCCGTCGGCGGTCTCTGCATTCTCGTGATAGCGCGGCACGTTATCCGGCATGCGAGCATAGGCCAACTGGGACAAAGCGAGGCTATCCGCCTCGGTGAACGGCAGTTCGGCGAAAGTGTCGAAATGTTGCCGAATATCGTCGGTGATGTTCCCCATAGCGGCCTTCCTTGTTCGAATGCAACGAACCTACGGTAATTCTACGCCGAGCGGGTTTTCATCACAGGCGAGTCGGTCCCAGAGTTTAGAACCCTATCTCGCTTTCAAGGGAGCTGATTTGGCCTTCTGGAGACATTTATCTCCGTTTCAAGAGGCTGTTCATCCGTCATATCCCGAGTATGAGCGGCGTCACCCCAACGTCATTCCGCCATTTTCATGCTGCTTCTACTTGGGCATCAGCATCTCGGCGGTCTTCTTCATTACCTTGCGACAACTTGTTCGCTTTGCTGTCCAGATGATGCTCGATGCCGAAGTAACTGCATATCCCCACGAGCGCAAACAGCCCTATATCAACTAACCAGTTCATAGCACGCTCGTTGCCAAAGCTTTTGCCTTAATATGGTGCTGCTTTTCATGGAACGTAATAAAAAAAGCGGGCTCGCAAGCCCGCTTTTGGTTTTTTGATTGAAGACGATCAGGCGCCGTATTCCT
>CALEWN010000172.1 GCA_937925385.1 uncultured Senegalimassilia sp. | reverse complement strand
AAGCGCGCCCGTGGCCCCCACACCCCCAGCCCCCCGCCTAAACACCCCACCCCCCCCGGCTTTTTTGGGGCGCGCCGCTTCTTTATTCGCTAGCTTGTCGCGGGTTGGACGCGCACCTGCGCATCCGCCGTTTAGAACTCGAGGCCCTCCAGGCGCTCGAACACCTCGTCCTTGCGGGTCAGGAAGTCCCACGGATCGAAGATCTCGTCGAGCGTCTCCTTGGACAGCTTGGCCTCGGGATCGGCCTCCAAACGCTCGCGATACGTGGGTCCGTCGATTGCGTTCTGGATGTCCTCCCACACGGCCATGGCGTTGCGCTGCACGATGACGTACGCCTCCTCGCGCGTGATGCCCGTGTTCACCAGGGCCAGCAGCACCTTGCTGGAGAAGATGAGGCCCTTGGTGCGCCACACGTTGTGCTCCATCTTCGCCGGATAGGTTTGCAGGCCGTCCAAGATCCACTGCATCTTGGCGAACATGTAGTCCAGCGCGATGAAGCTGTCGGCCAGCGCCACGCGCTCGGTGCCGGAGTGGCTGATGTCGCGCTCGAACCACAGCGCCACGTTATCGAGCGCCACCTGGGCGTTCGCCTTCACGCAGCGCGCAAGGCCGCACACACGCTCGGCCGTGATGGGGTTGCGCTTGTGAGGCATTGCCGACGAGCCCTTCTGGCCCTTCTTGAACGGCTCCTCCGCCTCGATGACGTCGGTCTGCTGCAGCAGGCGCACCTGCATGGCGATGGACTCCAGCGTTGCGGCGGCGCAGGCGAGCGCGCACATGACCTGGGCGTGGCGGTCGCGCGCCAGCACCTGGGTAGACAGCGGGTCGGGCGTCAGGCCCAGCTTCTCGCACACGTACTTCTCAACGTAGGGGTCGATGCTGGAGTACGTGCCCACCGCGCCGGAGATGGCGCCGGTTGCGGCGACCTCGCGAGCCTGCTCCAGGCGAGTCTGCGCGCGCTTGAGCGCCCAAGCCCAGCTGCCGAACTTCATGCCGAACGTCATGGGCTCGGCGTGGATGCCGTGCGTGCGGCCGACGCACAGGGTGTTCTGGAACTCGAAGGCGCGGCGCTTGCACGTCTCGCCCAGCTGCTTCACGTCGTCAAGGATGATGTCGATCGCCTGCACGATCTGGTACGACAGCGCGGTGTCGCCCAGGTCGGAGGAGGTCATGCCGTAATGCACCCAACGGCTGGGCTTTTCCTGGCCCTCGGGGATGTCGGCGTCGATGTATTCCGCCATGCACGTGGTGAAGGCGATGACGTCGTGGTTCGTAACCTTCTCGATCTCGTCGATGCGCTCAACCGTGAAGTCGGCGTGGTCGCGGATCCACTGCGCCTCCTCCTTCGTGATGCCGGCTTGGCCGAGCTCGGCCTGAGCCTCGCACGCCAGCACCTCGATTTCCTTCCAGATGGAGAACTTGTTCTGAAGCTCCCAGATGGCGCCCATGGCCGGGCGCGTGTAGCGGTTGATCACAACGACCCCTTTCGCGGTTGATAGTTGATGACCTCATCATACCGTGCGCGCGTGCGGCGCACCGACGCCGCACGCGTTTCTGCAGATGGTTTACGCATGGAGGCGGGCGAACGGAAAGCCCGGCCGACACGAAACGCGCCGCGAACAGCAACGCGCGAGGGGCCCACCACCCCAGCAAGCGCGCAGCTCCGCAGAAGGCCGAAACCGTGTGACCGCACGCCCCGCCCCGCCTTTCGCGGATTCAACATGTTCGTTCGCCGAATCATTCTCCGATATGATAAGATGCGCCTAGCTATTCACTAGGTTTATTGGGGGAGATCATGACGATCGAGAAAGACGAGAGCCGACAGGACGACGCCCTCGAAGCATGCAACGCCGAAGCCGTCGCGCACAAGGCGAGCAAGGAGCTCAACGTGTTCGACAAGGGCCGCATGGAAGGGCCCGACGCTGAAAGCACCACGCACGGCACCGTGCGTGCCGTCTGCGTGTCCAAGCGCAAGGGCACGCGCAAAACCGTGGTGGACGGCCCGGTGACCATCGAGGCCCATCACGGCGTCGCCGAGGATGCGCACGCCGGAGACTGGCACCGTCAGGTTTCGCTTTTGGCCTGGGAATCCATCGAGAAGGCCCGGGCACGCGGCCTGGACGTGAAAGAAGGCGATTTCGCCGAGAACATCACCACCGAGGGCATAAACCTTATGGCGCTGCCGCTTGGCACGCAGCTTAAGATCGGCGATGACGTGCTGCTGGAGCTGTCTCAGCAGGGCAAGGTATGCCACAAGAAGTGCGCGATCTTCTATCTGGCCGGCGACTGCATCTTCCCGCGCGAGGGTATCTTCTTCGTCGCCCTCACCGGCGGCAAGATCAAGGCAGGCGACAGCATCGACGTGGTGAAGCTGGGCGACGGCACGTGCGAGTACACGCCGCAGGAAGCCTTGGACGAGCTGGCGAACACGCCGCGCTAAAAACCGCGGCAGCGCGCTTGCCTGCATGCACGCAAGCGTCATCCGGCTTCAAGCTATGAAACCGCCTTGCTCGCCGCTCGCTTTCGCGCTTCAGCCGATCCCTTTAACGCGAAAGGACCCGAAATGGATTTCCATTTCGGGTCCTTTCATGAGGGGCTCGGTTTGCGCAAGCTCCCTATTCCGTTGCTACAAACCTTTGAACGCGGCGCGCACGGCGTCGATGACCTGGTTGTCCGCCACCACGATGGCCTTGTCGCCGGGAAACAGCACCGTGTCCTCGTTCACCACCTCCACGTTGTCGCTGGATGCGACCGCCGCGATGATGCTGTCGGGGGGCAGGGGGATGGCGCTTGCCAGCACGCCGGCGTCGTTGGAATGATGCCGCATGCGCGGGACGACCACCTCGGTCAGCATGACGTTGCCGTGCGTCAGCGACGACACGACGCTCACGCTGCCCAGCAGCGTCTCCTCCTCGATGAGGTTGGCGATGAGCGTGGTGGATGACACGCACTCGATGCCCACCTCATGGAAGATGCGCAGGTTCTTCGGGCTGTTCACGCGAGCGATGCAGCGCGGCACGTTGAACACGCGCTGGGCGATCTCGCACGAGACCAGGTTGTCGTCGTCCTGGCCCGTAGTGGCCACGAACACGTCAGCGCGGCGGATTCCCGCATCCTCCTGGTATTTCGAATCGCAGCCGTCGCCGTGGATGACCAGATAACGGCCCTGCAAAACCACCGACAAGCGGTCAGCCGTTTCCAGGTCCTCCTCGATGATGGTCACATCGTTGCCGCTCTCAAGCAGCACGTTCGCCAAATATTCGCCGATTTTGCCGCCGCCGGCGATCACTACGTACATCAGCCAAACCTCCCCCGCTTCGCCATCGGGCAAGCGGAAACCGCGCTAATCTTGGATATACTTGCTGAATTGCTCGATGAGCTCATGGCGCACGCATGCCAGCACCGAGTCTCCGTTGTACAGGATGGACTCGCGTGTGGGGATGGAGCTGGCGCTGCCGTCGCCGCGCTCGAACGCCACGATACGGATGTCGTGATCGCGTTCCATCTCCGCAACGCGGATGGTGTTTCGCTCGGACCAGCTTAAGTCAAGGGAGAATCGCAGCACCTCGAACTCGCCGAACGTGTCCAGATGCGCACCGTGTCCGGAAACCACCTTGCTGAACACGTCTTCCGCCACCAGCGACGTGCCGCACACGTAATCGATGCCCAGCTGCATGTACGCACGCTCATGGTCGGGGTTGTACAAGCGCGCGATAACATGGGGCACGCCGAACAGGCGGCTTGCCACCTCGCAGCACATGAGGTTGGTATTGTCCAACTGCGTCACCGCCGCCACGACGTCGCATTCATCGACGCCCGCCTTCTCCAGCGTTTCCTCGTCAAAACCCACGCCCTGAATGGTGGACCCGTTGAAGTTGCGTCCCAGATTAGCGAACGCGTCCACGTTGCGGTCGATCACGCACACGTTGCTGCCGTTGTCCGACAGCATATTGGCCAGCTGCGATCCCACGCGGCCGCAGCCCACCACGATGACGTTGCTCATGTGCAAATCCTTCCCGAAGTTCACGCAACAGGATAACGCAAAAGGCGGCCCGCAGGCCGCCTTCGCACTAGATCAGCTGCATTTGCGCAAGCGTTTTCGCGTACCAGTCCTCATAGGTTGGCGGACAGTACTTGTTGGCGTTCGCCAGGGAGATGGTGTACCCATAACCCCTTGCCAGGCCCTGCACGTGCGCGTTGATGGATTCGCTCCAGCTTCCCCACACCGTATCGCCCATCCAGCCCCACGCATTATGGCTACGGAAGCAATTGAGGCCCTTCGTGGACTCCGTGTTGGAGATGGCCGGGGAGAAACGCGGATCCACCCCGTTTTCCCAAGCCGCCTCGGCGAACGTGGCACCATAGCCCGAAAGCGGGCTTCCAGCCAGATACGCGTCGATGCGCAGCGCCCATTCGCCCACGAACTCCGCCTTGCTGACGTTCCAGTCAACCTCGGCCAGGCCCGTCAGGCCGGCGCCTTCGTCGCGGGAAAGCTGGGCATCCCTGTTGGCAAGCGCAGCCTGCGTATGCGCCAGATCCTCGGCGCGCTGCGCCTCCTCGGCGGCACGGCGGGCGGCCTCCTCCTCGGCCTCGATGGCGGCGACGCCCTTCGAGATATCGCGCGTTCCGGCGGCTGCCAAACGGGACGTTGCGGTCACGGAAGCGTCCGCGGCCTGATCGGACAGGGATTCGGCCGATGCCGATGCGCTGCCCGGCGTGCCGACCTCGCTGATGCCGAACGTTTGCATATCGTGGGAAACGCCGCCGGCAGCAGTTGCGAATCCTACGCCCAGGCAGCCTGCCAGCACGCACGATACGCAAGCAAGGCCGACGACCTTCAGCGCCAGCCCGCCGGTGCGGTATGCATTGCGTTTCTTCAAACAAAACCTTTCGCTCGCAGCATACGACCAGACCGTCAAGGCGGCGACAGCTTGTTTTCGATTGTCGAAAGGGTTTGCTGTCTGAAGGGCGATATGCTGTTCTGACAGGCATTATTTTACCGGAAGGCCCGAAACCGGCAAAATCTTGTGAAGGCGTCCTTCATCGTTTGTTCGATTGACAAGTAAAACATTTAGGCTATGTCACAATAAATAGTTGATAATCAATACCAAACGTGCAATAATGAAATTGCAATGAGCATTCAACCCG
>CALEWN010000171.1 GCA_937925385.1 uncultured Senegalimassilia sp. | reverse complement strand
TGCTCCTTTTACGGGCCGCACTCGCTTCGCGGCCGACCATAGACGCCGCCTGCGGCGCCCCCGGATGCCCATGCGGCATCAGGCAACGTCCCGCGCATGTGCTGTAATGGTAAGTTCGTTGTAAGCGGAACGTTTAAACCTATAGAAGTATAGCGGCAAGGGACGGATTTGTCCCGCGCGCTCCGCTTTTTGGTCCGGTATACGACCGCTAACAGGCCGATTCGCCCCATTTGCACACAGGGCGCGCACACGCCCTTCATAAAACAGTACCAAAGAGCGCACGCCGAGGCAGCCAGCCAACACATCACCGCTCGCATACAAGCGAATGCTTACATTAATCTTGAATTTGCCCGGATCGCACGTGCATCGATCGCTCGTTCGGATATTCGGATCAAGGCGGAAACCACTCCCATCTTTACGATAATGCGAAAAGCCTGAAGCCGATTGCGCGTTCCATAGTCAGCAACGAAAACCATAAAAACATAGGTTTCACTTTATACTCGTGCGCGATTGCATTGCTTTGAGCAGCGAGGGGACTATAATGCATAGCAAGAAAGTTGGGGATTGCCCCAATCTCGAACAGAACGGGCACGAAAGGACATCGGACATGAGCAAGGAGCCGTTAGCGAACGTCGCAAGCGATCAGATGAACGCAAAAGAGGAGAACAAGGCTGGTTCTTCTTTTGCCGCAGCAGGCACCTGCGCGTCCAACCCATGCATCATGGGCAAATACCAGGGCCGTTATACGATGCGTCGTGGCGGCATCAGGAAGCGCTAAACACCATTTAGATTCGATTGCGGTGTCAAATCAAATCAATGAAAGGGGCCGGGGCTTCCCGGCCCCTTTCATATGCTGTCGCAGGCTGTGCTAGACCCGGCTTTTAGGACGAAAACATATCTGAATCCATTGGCGAAGATAGGAGATAGTGCGCACTCCCCCACGTTGACCGGCGCAAACGTCATATCGGTGATGCCGCTTTGCCATATAAGCCCGCAATCGAGGGCGCCGTGCCTGCTAAACAATCGAAATCGAATGGCGCCGACGTTGCCATCGGCGCCATGAGCCCTGTTTGATAGAAGCTTGCGATCTGACCTACGGAAATGAGGCAGCTCGTCGGCTACTCAACTACTTGATGTCGTGCAACTCGATGCCGTTATAGTCATGCGCGGTGAACCAGAGGATGATACCGGCAATGATGCAGATGGCCATCATGTAGTAAGCCGGGGCCATGCCGTTGCCCGTGAAGTCGATCAGCGCGGTTGCCACCATAGATGCCGTGCCACCGAACAAAACGTAGGCAATGTTCGAGCCAAGTGCAGCGCCGGTGTAACGAACCTCGGTGGGGAACATTTCGGCCTGATAGCAGGCGATGTTCGAGTCGTTAATCGAAAGGGTGATGCACAGCATCAGCTCTGCAACGATGATAATCGGCAGCGAAGCGGTGTTGAGCATCAAGAAGCCAGGCACGCTCAGAAGGATGAAGATCAAGCATGCACCGAGCATCATGCGGCGTCGTCCGATGATGTCGGAGACCTTACCAGCTGCAAGCACGATGAAGATATACGCCAGCAATGCGATATCGGTGGCCAGCTGGGCATCGCCTGCATTCACGCCCGCATATTGCGTCAGGTAGGTCGGCAGATACGTCAGCACCAGATAGAAACCGACGGAATTCACCATGGTCGCAGCAATGCTGGAAAGAAGGCGCTTACGGTACTTGGTGAAAACCAAACGCGTGGGATGCTCGACTTCAGCGACCTCTTTTTCCTCGACTTCCTCTTCATGCTCTTCGTACACGGGAGAGTCGTCGACATGGTTCTTGATGTAGAAGTGGAACGCGACACCAAGCGGTCCTGCCAGCAGGAAGGGAATGCGCCATCCCCACGAGATCACGTCGATCTCGGGCATGCTCATCTTGATGATCAGTGCAGCGGTAGATCCTGCGAACAGACCGCATGCCGTGGATGCGGCAACAAGCGAGCAGTACTTGCCGCGATGGTTCGCGGGAGCGTATTCGGCCAAGAACACGGCCGCGCCGGAATACTCGCCGGCGGCGCTAAAGCCCTGGATGCTGCGCAGCGCAAGCAACAGCAGAGGCGAAGCGATGCCGATGGTCTCGAAAGACGGAAGGCAGCCGATAAGGAACGCTGCAGCCGTCATGCAGAGAATGGAGACGGACAGAGACCACTTCCTGCCCTTTTTGTCGCCCATGGAGCCCCAGAACGCAGCGCCAAGCGGACGGAAAACAAACGAGAGAGCGAAGATTGCGAAAGCCATAAGGGTGGAGTCCACGGATGATTCCGGGAAGAACACCTGGCCGATGGTGATCGCGAAGTACGTATACGTTGCGTAGTCGAACCATTCGATGAAGTTGCCCAAGAAGGACGAGAACGCAACCTTAAGCGGGACCTTTTTCTCTTCGACATCCGTACTCGGAATGTCAGCGGTGACAGCACTCATTTCGTGCTCCTAACTGATTTCATGGAAATCGCCTAGGGAATGAACCAGCTCGTTGGCGTCAAAACGTCGGTCCGTGTAGTGAAGCATGAAACCTCCCGATGTCCTGCGCTCTTGCAGGGTCATTTGGAAAATCGGGTGATACATGCCAAGCGCTTGTATCACCCGACTGTTTAAGATGATCTGGTCTTACAGATACTCAAGCTTGATAGCTTCGACCATGTTGGCGACGGCAACGTCGCGCAGGATGATGCCCTTTTCCTTGGAGCTCTCGCCCGGGTGAGACAGGCAGCCCGAAGGCGGAGTGTAAGAGGGAACGATCGGCAGAACGTCGTAGTTGGGAAGAGTTGCCGGAAGACCGGTGTAGAGCTTCTCGTCCATCCTGGACATGTCCACAAGCTCGGGGAAGAACAGGAGCATGAGCGAGGTTTCCATAACGCCTGCATGCTCGAGATCCCAACCGGTGAATCCATCGGGATAAAGGCGCTCGATGGTGGCGTCATCGACGAAGTCCCAATAGCTGAGCAGCTGGATCTTCACGTCGTCGATGCCTTCACGGCGAGCATCCTCGATGGCAAGCTGCATGCCCTCGAATGCGAACTGGTAGTTCTCGTAATGACCGTTCATGAGGACGATCTTACGGGCGCCCTGGCGGATCAGGCTGTACGCGATGTCGCGTGCCAGCGCAATCAGCGTGGTTCCGCGAAGACTGGTGGTGCCGGTGAGGTGGAATCCGCCGCCGCTGCGCTGCTGGGAACGGAAACCGTAATTGATCGGGGCGGTAACGATGCCGTGGACCTTGCCGTTGGTCGCCTCCTCAAGAGCCTTGGCGGTTTCGCCTGCCATGGTCTTGGTGAGTGCGGCATCGACGCACATGGCCATATGCGATCCGTGCTGCTCAAGCGCTCCGACCGGGATGAAGAAGATGGAATCGCCTTCAAGCTTGTCGCGATAGGTGAACGCGTCCATTTCTTCCATGTACACGCTGGGCTTCATAGGAATCGTCTCCCTTCGACCTCGGAATCAACCGGGTTATGTGGGGGGATGCCCATCCTTAAGGGGTGAACATCCCCTTGCGATTTACTAAAGGATTAAGCTTCTGCGGCAGCTGACTTTGTGTCGAACTCCTCAGCTGCCTTCTGCGCTGCCGCGCTCATGGCTTCGAGCTTCGGATCCATTCCGTCGGGGGTAGCGTCGATCACGCCTGCTCCCCCAGCACCGACCTGCGCGGGAATCGCGGCACCGGCTTCGACCTCGCCATCATTGGCAGCCTTGGTGGAGAAGAAGATTTGCGCCACGCCGCCGATGATGATCAGGGCGCCGCCGATGATCTGGAAAGCGGTCAGGACTTCGCCGAACATGACCAGACCGAGGATGGAAGCCATGATGGTCTCTTGGTAAGAGATGGCCGCCAGCTCGCCGGCCTTCAGACGCTTGGTCGCGAAGGTGAGCAGATAGAAGGCGCCGAAGCCGGTGATCAAAGCGGCGGCGATCAGCACTGCCCAAGAAGAACCGCTCATGGTGAACATGTTCCATGCATGGGTGATGATCTGGCCGTTAGCATCGAATTGGGTAACGCCGTTGACCTTCTCGGTGTAGGCGAGCGGCTGCAGGAAGAAGTGGTGCCAAGCCAGAAGAACCAGGATCGACAGCGAGCCGAACAGGAAGTTCCACCAGCTGCGAACGTTGGAATCGCAATCCTCGCGATAGCGGGAGAAGAACAGGTACAGACCATAAGCAACACCAGAGGCGAAAGCGACTGCATTGCCGAACGCGTACTTCGGATCAAGGTCGAGCGTGAGGCCCTGCGGGGTGATGATACCGACGATGAACAGCATGCCGACTACTACCGCTACGATGCACAACGCGCCTTTGATGTTGATCTTTTCCTTCAAGAAGATGGCAGCCAGAATCGTCGAATAGATGGGGCCGGTGTAAATCAGGAAGGAGGCGTTTGCCAGCGTGGTGTACTGCGTGGAGAGGCAATACAGGCCGGACAGCAGGCCAAGGAAGATGCCGGACAGCAACATCGTTGCCGAGAACTTCGTGGCTTTCAGCTTCTTGAAGCCGCCGATGAACAGGAAGATGATCGACAGAGCGATCAGACCGGCGAAGTTTCTCCAGAAGGAGATGAAGTCGCCAGGTGCATCGATGAATCGAGCAAATGCGCCGATACCGCCCATCAGCGATGATGAGCAGAACATCATGATAAAGCCAATGAGCTTATACTTTGCTTGTTGGTTCATGGGGGTGTCCCTTCAAACGTCGGCCTTCTCTTATCGAGTGGACGTATTGGGTGGGAAACAAGCGCCCTAGTCTGACGTCGCCGCGATTGAGAGTGTAGGCGGGTTGCTGAAGTAAGGATACTTGCTGACAGAAATCAAGAGTTGACTCTGTACTACTTGGTGAAATTGAGGTAAAATCCTCATCGATGGCCCCGGGGCTTCGAATAAAGGCATAAGGAGATGCCGCTGCAACGGCTACCTTTGATCCGAAGCCCTAGGATTTCTTTTGCGCAATATTGCGCGAGCAAATGCTTTGTTTTTATTCCGCCCGGATGATTTTGCATCGTCCGGGCGGTTTTCGTTTTCAAACGATCTCTAGGCTAGTGGCCTAGTCCTCCCACATCTCCGGGTGGATGAGCGTGCAGTCCTTGACGCGGTTCGGGAAGTAGTCAAGGCACTCGCC
>CALEWN010000170.1 GCA_937925385.1 uncultured Senegalimassilia sp. | reverse complement strand
ATGGGCGGCATCACCGGCTTCGCCATGAACCAGGCTCGTGACCTTGGTCCTCGCATGGCCTATCAGGTGCTGCCGATCAAGAACAAGGCTGACAACAACTGGAAGTACGGCCTGCTCGTTCCTGGTATCGCGCCGTTTGTCGGCGCCGCTCTGGCCGCACTGTTTGTGCACGGTTTCTTGGGCATGTTCTAGTTTGAGGCTACATAGTTGTCCGCTGACCGCATGGGGTAACTTCCCAGCGCGTCCTCGGACATGCAAAAAGGCTCGCTGCGCACTTCGTGCGGCGAGCCTTTTTGCGTCCTGCGGAATGCGCTGGGAAGTTACCCCATGCGGCCAGCTGCGGGGTCTTTGTTGCGTTCGTACAAGCAGCCCAACGTATAAATCTGAATTTGAATTTGGATGGGAGGGGCTTGTTGCTGTTGGGGGCGTTGAAGCGCGGGTGACACTTTGGGATGTGTGGCGCCTTGGGTTGGGGTGATGCTTTGGGGTGAGGTTCTTACTTAGGTGAAGAGGGGATTTATGGCTGATAGGTAGTCTTTGGCTACGTCGGCTTTGTCTGCTTGGAAGTTGTGCCAGGCCCACCATTGGACGGTGGCTACGAAGCTTGAGGCTATGTGGTGTAGTAAGAAGCTGCGGTCCATGGCGGCGGCGGGGCCTGCGGGGTCGACGGGGACGGTTTCGGCTGCGCGCGACATGATGGTCTTGCGGAGACAGTCGGCGAAGACGCGTGAGCCGGCGCCGGCTACCAGCGCTCGGACGCCCTGGCGACGTTCCCATAGATTGTTGAGGATATGCTCGACCTGCACGAATGGGTCGTCGAGCGGTGTGCCATCGTCGTCGAGGGCGTGGGTGCAGATGTCGCTCACGAGCTCGGACAGTAGGTCGTCTTTGCTCTTAAAGAGGCCGTAGAACGTGGCTCGACCAACATGGGCACGAGCGATGATGTCGCCGACGGTAATCTTGCCGTAGTCCTCTTCGCGTAGCAGCTCGGAGAACGCCGCAACGATGGCAGCGCGGCTTTTTTCTTTGCGGGCATCCATGGCTATGCATCCACGTGAACGAGCAGACAACGGAGCGTG
>CALEWN010000169.1 GCA_937925385.1 uncultured Senegalimassilia sp. | reverse complement strand
CATACCCGCCAGATGCTCGACTTGCTCCTGCGTCAACTCGCGGAAGAACAACTCGCCCAACATGCGGTAGTACGCCGCACGCCCGGCGTTCACCTCGATGAGCTGGGAAATCAGCTGATCGCGCTCTTCCTGTTGCGTCTTCGCCGTGTTGTCGTCGGCCATGATCGCCCCTTTCTGCCGAACGCCCGCTCGTCTTCAGGCGCTCATGTTCATTGTCGCCCCACGCGATCGGACAAGCCGGGCACAGGGGCCGAGTATCGATTTTCGTTAACTGCATCGCGGACGCGGTCCATTGCCGCGCTCGATGCGCTCGCGGTTCGCATTCGCCGGGGGGAAGGGAGGGAGGTGGGGAGAAGCGAATACGAACCGCGAATGCATCGCGGGGAGAAGCCCTGAGAGGACGCTTACGTGTCGGGCGAACAGAGGACGGAGGTGTGTTCATGGGGGATGCGCCGCGTTCCCAAAAGGCCAGCGCGAACGCACCTCCGCCCCCCGTCCACGGCGCCCCGGCGACCTCCGGGGCCGCTTGCTGGGCGAGGCGGCCGGGGAAGGGCATGCCCTTCCCCGGCCTTGCGCTTACAGCACGTTCAGGAACAGGTTCGCGATCGGGACCGTGATCAGCCACATGATGCAGCGGTAGGACACCGCGCCTACGAATGCGCAGGCCAGCGAGCCGCCGGCCATGGCCATCAGGCTCTCGGGCTTCTTGCCGAGCAGCGCGCCGCATGCGGCCGGCACCACGCCGGCGCCCAGCACGGCCACGACCAGCAGCGCCCACTGCACGCCGTCGGCGGGACCCGCCCACAGCACGTAGGCGGCAGCGCCCACCGCGGCCAGCACGCCGCCGACCAGCAACGCGCGACCGTACGGCGCCACGTCGGCGCCCTTCGCCTTCGCCGCCACAACCACCAGGTAGGCGGCGATGCCCTCGGGCACCGCGGTCAGCAGGTAGCCCAGCGGCAGCAGCTGGCTGCACCAGTTCGGACGCGCCTCCATCAGGTACGACTCGCCCGCCATGAAGCTCAGCAGCACGCCGAACACCGCGCCGATGACGGCGACGGCCTTGCGGGCGCCAGCGCCGGCCTCGCGCTTGACCAGCACCAGGTACACCACCACGCACACGCACAGGCAGCCCACCAGCAACGCCTCGGTGAAGATGCCCGACGTCGGGTGGCTTAGCGCGCCCATGATGCGATCGGGGTGCGACAGGTGCGTCACGGAAGCAAGACCGCCCACAATCGCGATCGCCAGCGCCGCCACAGCCGCGGGAAACGCCGCGGCCTTCGCACGGCCGAGGAACTCATCGACGGCGACGCACGCGAACATGCAGCCGCCCATGCCGGTCAGAGCCGTGAACAAAACCAGGGACCATTGGATCTCCATGCCTTACGCCTCCTTCGCGAACCACGCGGCGTCCTGCGCGTCGGACGCCGGCTTGATGGCGTCCACGTCATGCCACGTGGCGATCTTGTCGGACAGGATGTAGCGCGTCAGCGGCTTGTTGCCGGCGTCGTGCAGGGTATGCAGGCTTGCCGGGTCGGCGGCCGCCACGGCCTTGGACACGTCGGAGTTCGGGTCGTCCAGGTCGCCGTAGAAGCGGGCGTTCGCGCAGCAGGCGGCCACGCACGCGGGCTCCTGCCCGGCGCTGGTCAGCTGGCCGCACAGGGTGCACTTCTCGACCGCCTTCTCCTTGGCGTTCCACGAACGGACGCCATAGGGGCAGGCCATCATGCAGTACTTGCAGCCGATGCACTTCTCCTTGTCCACCAGCACCTTGCCGTCGGCGTCGCGATAGCTCGCGCCGGTCGGGCACACGTGTACGCAGGGTGCGTCCTCGCACTGCTGGCACTGCACGGGCAGCCAGTACTGCTCCAAGTCGGGGAAGGTCCCGTGCGGGCCGATCTGCAGCACGCGGTTCCAGTACTCGCCCAAGGCGATGCCGTTCTCGTTCTTGCAGGCCACCTCGCACGCGTGGCAGCCGATGCATTTATCCAGGTCAACAACTAAGCAATTGCGGCTCATTTGGTGTAAAACGCTCCTCCCGTGTTTTCCGTGGGCTCAGGCATCCAGGGCTCGAAGTCGGTCGGCTCGTACCAGATGCCCTCCGGGCGCTGCGCCTTGGCAACCTTGACGTGGATGCCGCGCAGGGTGTAGGTGCCGAACTCGGGGTTGAAGTAGCCCGTGTTCTTCGTCAGCACGTTCATGTTCTCCGTGGTCCAGGACTTGCGGCCGTCGGAGCCGTCCTCCAGAAACTCGGGGTTCCAGAAGCGCTCCATGTACACGGTGCCCTCCGCGATGCCCTTCGTCACGCGCGCCACGGCGAAGATGCCGTCCTTGACGACGCTCTGGCCGTTGGCGGTGAGCTCCTCGCCGGGAGCGAACTCGCTCGGGCCGAACTTCGCGTCCTTGCCGCCTGCCATGACGGTGTCGGTGGACAGGCCCGTGGTGATGTCGCGGAACACGTCCTTGCCGTCGGTGCGCGGGGACTTGATGTTCACCCAGTCGCCGTCGACGATGTCGTACTTTGCCGCGTTCTCCGGGGAGATCCACAGCTCGGGCGCCGGATACAGCTCGCGCAGGTAGGGATTGTTGCGCAGCGTGCCGTGATGGAAGTACGGGATGCGGCCCTCGGTCAGGCGCAGCGGGTACTCGTCGCCGTATTCGGACTGGTCCTCGGGCGTGAAGTAGTACGGCATGGGGTTGTAGTCCACCACCGCGGCGGGCATGTCGAACTTCTCGTTGCCGTGACGGCCCAGGTAGAGCATGGTGTCGGCGTACGGACCGCACTTCTTCGGGTTGTCCTTGATGTCGCGGGCAGCCGTGGAGAAGCCGGTGTAGACGACCTTGCCGTCATCGGCGCCGGAGCTTTCCATACTCGGATCGACCTTGCCCGCAACGCCGGCACCGGCGTTGACCTGGCAGTAGCCGTCGTACTGCGTGCCGCCCCAGTACTCGTCGTCTTCCGCCCACTTCACGGGGAAGGCCTCCATGGCCTGCTCCATGGTGGTGACGGATTTGTCGCCGCCCTGCTGAGCGACCCAATCCCAGTACTCGTTGATGGGCTTCCAGTACGCAGGCACCATGGGGCTGCCGATCTTCTCGTCGTCCATGCACGCCTCCATGTTGGCGTCGTAGAGCTCCGAGCTGGGGTCGGACATGGCCTCGGCGATCTTGCCCCACATCATGATCTCGTCGGCGGCCTCGAACAGGTTCGTCACCGGCTTGCGCATGAGGTTGACGTTCAGGCGGTTCTGCGCGAACGCGTTCTCCAGCCACTCGCACACGGGGAACACGATGTCGGCGGCCTCGGTGGTGAAGCTGGTCGGATACATGTAGCCGTGCACGATCAGGTCGAACTTCGGGAACGCGTCGACCCACGAGCTGGAGTTACCCAGCGCGGCCATCTTGTTGCCGGAGCGCTCGATCCACACCTTCGGCTGGTACGGTTCGCCGGTCAGCACCGCAGAGAGCACCGTGGGGATGTGGGAATGCATCCAGCCGCCCAGGCCCTTGTGCTCGCAATAGCCAAGGCGCTCCAGAATCGCGTCGTTGGTCTGGAACTCGTACTTCGTGTCCCCGATGAAGCCGGAGGGGAAGATGGTGGACTCGCAGCTGGTCAGGCCCTTCGAGCCCTGGCCACCCACCTTGTTGGCCGGGCAGCCGCTGTGCCACAGGTGCGCGGTCATGCAATCGAGCGCCGCGGCGCCGATGGCCGCCTGCGCCGAACCCGGGTACATGTCGGTGGCCACGCCCAGGGAGATGCCGCCGTGCGCGCTCGAGCAGTACAGCTCGATGGCCTCGATGATCTTCTCCTTCTTGCAGCCGGTGATCTCGGCCACGGTGTCCAGGTCGAAGTCGGCACAGCGGTCCTTGTACGCCTCGAACGCGGTCTTGCACGTGATGGTGGAGCCGTCCTTGAGCTTCACGTCCACGGTGCCGAACATCTGCGGGTGGTACGTGTCGTCGTTGTCCGGGCCCAGGGCGAACGCCTTCATGACCTCGCCCTTCTCGGTGTCGAAGTACACGTAGCCCTCGTTGGTGGCGTCGACGTCCTCGAACACGGCCGACGCGCGCAGCAGCTGACCGTCCTTCGTGATGTCCTCGGCGACGGGCGGCAGGCTGACGTTGTCGCGCGGGTCGACGAGGAACGGGAGGTTCGTCCACTGCTCACAGAAGGTCTCGTAGCCGGGGATCTTCTCGTAGAGCTTGTTCTCGATGATGTAGTGCATCCAACCGAGCATCATGGCCATGTCGGTGCCGGGCTTGATGGGCAGCCACACGTCGGCCTTGGAAGCGTCGGCGGTGAAGCGCGGGTCGACGACGACGGTCTTGCAGCCGTTCTCGCGCAGCTCGGCCACGCAGCGGCCGGAAGTGGAAGGCGAATGCCACGCCGGGCCGGTGCCCCAGATGACGTAGACTTCCGTCAGTCCGCCGTACTTGGCCGGCTTGTACAGCTCCGAGCAGCCGGAGTCGGCGATCGAGGTGTCGCCGATGCCGTTGACCAGCGGCATGGTGAAGTTACGCGGCAGGTAGCACTGCGCGCAGCCGGGCTCGAACACGTTGCCCGCGCCCCAGAAGTTGCGGAAACGCGGCGGGCTGAAGAACTGCGGGTTGCCGCCGCCGCCCGTGGTGCACAGAAGGCCGTGCTTGCCGGTCTTGTCGCGCATGTCGATCATGTGCTGGGCCACGGTTTTCGCCGCCTCATCCCAGCTGATGCGTTCCCACTGGTTGCCGGGCTTGGCGCCCACGCGCTTCATGGGATACTTGTTGCGGTTGGGGTGATACAGCGCCTGGATGCCCGACAGGCCCTTCGGGCACATGCGTCCCTTCGACATCGGGTCGATGGAATCGCCCCTCAGCTTGATGACGCGGCCGTTGCTCACCGTGGCGATGACGCCGCAGTTCGCGATGCAGGCTCGGCAGGACGTGCGAACCTCGTGCACGTCGTTGTCGGCCCATGCCTTGTCGCTCGGCGCCATGTTGTGGGCGGCGCCCAGCCCCAGCGCGCCGACCGCGCCGGTGACCGCTGCCGTCTTCATGAACGAGCGACGTGTCATAGTCGTAGACAAAGCTTCCTCCTCCTTTTGATCCTTGCTTACTCGTCTATTGCGATAGGCAGCGGGTTTCGCCTGCTGCCATATTGCTTTGTTGGGTGGGGTGCGGTTACGCGGTTGCTTGCTGTCGCTTGTGGGCTTGCAGCATGCGCTTGCCCGCATCGGTTGCGACCCAGGCGCCGCGCCACACGAGCGCGCCGGCTTTGTCGAGCTTGTCAATGTAGAAGTCGGGCGAAAGCTTGTGATGATCGTCAACAACGTCTTTTGACAAGC
>CALEWN010000168.1 GCA_937925385.1 uncultured Senegalimassilia sp. | reverse complement strand
CCGGATTAAAATTACTGAAGGCCATGTAAATGCCTGTCATAGGTACGATATTAAATAAAATGAGCCAGAGGAAGCCCGGCAGAAGCATGCATAAATAAGCCCCCATGTTTCCTCTCAGCCTTGTTTTCTTCCCTGTCTGCTTCGGGGCCGCCGCTTTCCCGCCCGCCAGACCTTGGCGGGCGGGAAAGCATGGATCGGCGGCGCGCCATGCGACCGATCCCCAGCGACGATACTGTCACAATGATTCGCAAACCACCTTGCCCACCACCCCGCCGCAAACCTTCTCACCGCTATTCCCATCAGGCATTATGCAAACCATCCGCAGCTTTCCCCCATCGGGGGTGATGCCTTCGCGCACCAGATTCCCTATAGTTTCAATCATTCGAATCGGGAAAGGGGCTTCACGCAACGCTTGCGCGAACCGGATTCCATATCAAAGAGGAGGTCAGCGAATGAGCGAAGAGCGCAACGATTCCGCGCCCAAGCAGAAGCTGCCCAAGAATAAGAAGCTCACCATCGTCGGCGTCGTGGTCGTGGTCATCGTGGTGGCGGGCATGGGTTTTTGGACCTGGCATAACAGCCCCAGCTTCTGCAGCGCGTTTTGCCACACGCCCATGGACAGCTATGTGGAAACGTACAATCAGCAGGCCGACGCCCCGGGCACCGACAAATGGGGCAACGAGGTGTCCAACAGCAGCGCCATGCTGGTCGTGTCTCACAAGGAAGCAGGCCAGAACTGCCTTTCATGCCACGAGCCCATCATCAGCCAGCAAATCGGCGAGGTACAGGCGACCCTTACGGGCGACTACTATTACCCGCTTGAAGAGGCGAACCTGGAAGTGCTCATGCAGAACTCCGGCAACGATGCCGGCACGGGCGAGCAGTTCTGCCTGAAGAGCGGCTGCCACGTGAACAGCGAGGGCCAGGCGCTGACGAAGGCCGACCTGACCGAGATGACCAGCGACATGGAGCGCAACCCGCATTCCTGGCATCATGACAAGTACACGTGCAGCGACTGCCATAAGTCGCATCGTGCGTCGGTACTCATCTGCACTGATTGCCACGCGGACGCCGAGTCCGAGGTGCCCGACGGCTGGGTCGACGCCAAAACCGGCAAGCAGATCGAAGAGGACTCCGTCAACTACATGGGCTAACAGCCTCGATCGACCTCAACAGCATTCGTGAAAGAGCCTCCGCGTGGAGGCTCTTTCACGTTGCGGGAAGAATCTAACGGGCGAGGACGCGGAAGTGCTGGCCCTCCACCGCCGCCGGGTTGCCCTTTTCGTCGTAGGTCTGCCCCGCGCGTCCCGCAAAATCCGCAGCTCGACTTCTCAGCGTAAACGTGAAGAAGGCGATGCAGGACAACTCGCATCACCTTCTTACTGGGAACTTGCCACACGTTTGCGCGTCGAAGGTTGCGCTTTGGTGCCCGCTCGTTACACGCGCCGACTAATCGTCAACCGTGAATCGCCCCAGGTCAATCCCAAGATTCTCCGCCTTCTCGCAAAGTTCGTAACCGTCCATGTCCTCGATGTTTGCGACGTCGAGCAACGCCGCGGGAAACCCGGAAAACGCCGCCGTGCCGCAGTAACCCTCCAGATAATCGCGCAGCTCATCCGTATCGATTTTCGCCATGCTCGTCTCCTCCATTCTCTCGATAGCGTCACCAGCACTCATCCGGCCCCCGGCCAAGTCGGCCCAAAAGCAATCAGCCTTCCAGCGCAATCAACATCTCGCAGGAACGCGGGGGCTCGAAGTCGGACACATAACGCTACGTCCCCAAAGTGTCATGCGTCCGGCCGCGCCCGCAGCGTCACCCCGCAACATCTGCAGACGTGTCGAAGAGGCCTTCGAATACGCAGCGTAGGTCGGACTCGTCGGTGAAGCCCGCTTCCAGCACGCCCTGGTCGATCGCTTGCAGCATGCGCTGCTCCTTTTCCCGCAGGCGGTTGTAGATGTTCTCGTCGAGCGACCAGCCCTGGCTCCCCAGGTCGAACACCAGGCGCATGAAGCGGTACTGCGTGTATTGCCCCTGGGGCAAACCCAGGCGATGGATGCGGTCCTTCGACTGCAGCAAATGCACCAGGTTGTAGCTATATTCCAGATACACGGCGTCGTGGCACACCGAATGCAGCGACACGGATTCGGCAAGCGTCTGCGGATTGGTCACCAGCACGCGCGTGCGTCCCTGCTTAAACGAGGCGATCACCTGCCCGCGACGCTGCTGGTCGATCGACCCGCACACCACCTCTGCGGCAAAACCGCGGCGATTGAGCTCCGCCGCCATGTCGAACATGCTTTTACGGAAGAAGCACCACACCACCACGCTTTTACCCTGACGGGCAAGCCGCTCCACCTCGTCGGCGCACGCGGCGAATTTGCTCCCGGGCATAGCCTGGTCGATCAGCCGCAGCACGCGCGGGCTCGAAAGCTCCTCGATCGCGGCAGCGGAGTCGCTCACGGCCACCTCGGAATCGAACAGTCCCATGGATTCGCCGCCCTCAAGCCCTGAGCGCAAAAGGGCGGGATTGCTTTCCAGCTGCAGCACGCGCACGATAAGCGCAAGCGGATTGCGGCGATACACCGTTTTGAGAACCCGCAAAAGCTCGTTTTCGGCATCGGATGCCGCAACTTCGCAGATGATGTCGGGCGACGCGTCGGGAACCTGCAGGCTCTTCTTGTTCGTGCGGCAGAAAAACGGCTGCAACCTGGCGTTGATGAGCGGCGCCTCATTGTCATCCACGCTATCCAGATACTCGGGCGTGTACCCGAAGTACGAATCGTATTCCTGCGGATACAGCAGATGAAGCAGGTTGTATATATCGCGAAACGAATTGGGGATGGGCGTTCCCGTAAGCGCCACCACGTAGCGGGCCCGCGCCGCGGCGGCAAGGGCCGCCGACGCGCGCACACCGTCGACCTGCTTGACCTTATGCACCTCGTCGAACACGAGCATGGCCGAATCCGCCACCAGGGCATCCACCTGCTCGGCAACGCCGGCGAGCATCTCGTAATTCAACAGGATAAGGTCGTAGCGCGAGGCGTTCAGGCTCAGCTCGCGGCGGCGTGCGTCCGCCCCCTTGCCGGACCACTGCGGGTCGTGGAAGTTCAAAACGCGCGGCGCGGGAGAGCCGAAGCAGGACACCCATTCGTCAACCCAAGAGCCGAACGAGCTCATGGGGCCGACCACAATCAAGCGGTCGACCTTGCCGGCGAAGCGAAGATACCCGAACGCCCCCAAGGTCGAAGCGGTTTTGCCCGAACCCGGAACGCTGAAGTTCGCCGATTTGCCCATGGAGCACATGAAGAACGCGTCCCACATCTGACGATCCCGCAGCGGGCGGGCCATCATGGTGTCAACCGCGCGCGAGAACTCGGCGAACTCGCCATCTACCTGCGCGGAGCGCGCCTTGATGGCATTGCCGGCGGCGGCTTTCTGGATGATGCCCGCATTCTGCTGCTGCCCAGCGTCGGAAAGCGACCCGTCAAGCTCGATTTCAAGCTCGGGATTGCGCGCGGCGACATCGCCGAGCTTTGCGAGCACGGCCTCGATATCCAGCCGCGTAAGATCCGGCGGGAACAGGATGATCTGCCCCACCGGATCCAGGGCGCGGCGTTTGACCGCGGCAAGCCGCACCTTCCACAGCGATGATCGCACGAAGGCGTCCATGTCCTGCCCCACCACCTCGATGGCAAGGCCATCGCAATATCCGACTCTAAGCTTCATCGCCCTGCCCGCAAGCCTCTTCTATAGCGCGGCGCACGCCCTCGACGGCGTCGATGACCGCATCAAGGCCCTGCAGCGCGCGCATCCGCTCATCCTCGGGCAAGCGGCCGAACAACGTGCCATCAATGCTCTCCAGGATATGCGCGGCGTTCAGGATGTTCTCGGCGGGCGCCGCAAGCAGCTTGCTTGCCTTGGCCTGGGTGTCCGCCTTGTCCATCACGTCGTTGAACTGCTGCACCAACTTCTCATCCCCGCGGATATGCTCGCGGATGCCGGCGGTGTCCACGACGGGCATCTCGGCAAGACGGTCGTTGACCTCGGCCGCAAGATCGGTTTCCCTGCGAATGAAGTCCGGCGCGGCGGGGGACTCCAAAACAGGCTTGAAGCGACGCACGAAACGCGTGATGTCGCCGCGCGGCTCCACCACCATGTTCGCGAAAATGCAGTTGCGCACTTCTTCGCGCTCGTCATCGCCGGAGCACTTCTTCAGCAAACGGGGAATCTCCATGATAGGGCCGGAGATTTCCAGATCCCTTGCCAGGAAGAACTGCTCGGGAGCGTTGCAGAACTCGAGGAACTGCGACATGAGGTTCGCCTGCTCCACCAGCGAGTTCACCTCTCGCACCGTCATGTTGGCGCTTTTCGCATACTCCTCGGTGGTGAGCAGGCGGTTCTTCAGGATATCGTTGTAGATGCCCACAAGGCGGTCGATGGGGTTGTAATCGACCTTGCCCTCCTGCCCGAACTGGATGGCCAGCTCGAGCTTCTTGATGCGTCGCCGATCCTGCGCCATTTCCTGGGGCAGGACCATCGCATCAATCCAGTTGAACTTCTCGTCATCCTGCGCAAGCTGGCGCAGGCACGTGAAACGGCGGTTGCCGTCGATGATCAGCCCGTCCTCAAGGACGATCGCCGGGACCTCCTGCCCGAACAGCTTGATGTTGTTGCGCGTTTTCTTCAAGGCATCGGGGTTCGACTGCTCGATGAAGCCGCCGACGATGTCGTTGAAAGCTTTGTGATCGGACGTATCGGGCGTCTGCCCGTCATGGTCTTTTCGATACAAGCTCATCCACGTGGCGATTCGGTCGTTTTGAGCGTTGTAGTACAGCTGGTCGAGTTTGATTCTGTACACCTTGTAGTTGTTGGAAACGCCATCAATGGTCAGCTTGCTGACGCGCCCCGTATCCTGAACGTACCCCGCGGTGACGCCTTCCTTCGTTAGAGCCATTCCTGCACCTTCCTTCCGAAAGCTTCATAAGAAGCGAATACCATATCCAAATCGCCGTTGTAATAGCAGCATCCGTCGGCAGCGGCGCTCTTCACTAACGCACGCAGCCGACTTGCGCCGGCATCAATCCCGTAACGCTCCTTCAGGTAGCCGACAAGATCCTCCACCTCGAACGCGTCCTGGTCCTTCAGCACGCATTCCAAGAACATCACGCCCGTGAACGAGCCAGGTTTGCAGCAGAAGATCTGCGAATCCCCCAAGCTCGTCTTTTTCAGGAAACCATTAAGGTATCCCTCGGTCAGAACGTATTCGAAGAACTCCTTGCCAAGATCGAGCTCATCCTGAATTGCGTCCAGCTCATGCTTGAAGCCGGCATCGCGCAGCGTCTTCACCGTGAACGGCTGCCCGCCGCGCATGAACGCGGTCGCCTTGTTCACGAAGTCGCGCATCGTCCAAGGCCTGATGGGCGTTTCCAGCTTCGCGAAGGGCTTCGTGGACAGATACTGCTTGTCGGAAATCCGCACGATGTCGAACGCGCGCTTGCGCGCCTCCAGCTCCAAACGGAACTTCGGATGCCTGAACACCTCGCACCCGAAGCCCGGGTCGTCTTCGCTGAAGCGATCGCGCGAATCGATCAGCTCGCCGAAATAAGCGCGCTCGTCGACCCCGTCCTTGAACAGCAGCCCTTCGGAGCGATACCACCCCAAGCGGTCGAGCGTGCTCTTGTCGCCGACCTTCAGGTTGCGTTGGGGGAACCGCACCTCGAACCTGCTCTTCACCAGCGCAAACGAGCAGCACTCCCCCGCATCGGCAAGCTCTTCCGCCAAAAACCGCATCTGCTCGTCATCGGCGCGCTCCTCGACGATAAGGTACTGGGCGCCGCACCGGTATTCCTCGAAGGGCTTGAGGAAGCTGTCAAGGAACACCTGCTCGGGAACGCCGTACTCCCGCTCATATTCGCGCGCTAGATCTTTCGCGCTTGCCGGGCCGATTTCGCGAATGAGGTTTTTGACCTGGTGATCCCTGTTCGGATTGCCGAATCGCACGAACGGGTATTCCGCCGCCTCGAACCCAGGAGCCTCCGACACGAAATGCGCCAGCGCGAAGAACAGCTCGACTTCGTTGCGAAGATCAAGCGACAAACAGGCCTCGTTCACGCGCTCGTCCTCGAACAGCGCGCCGACGCCGCATTCGACATCAGTACGATCCGATGAGGACAGCAACTCGGCCAACGGGGCGAAGTCATGCGCATCGGCATCGTAGTAGCGAAGCTTCTCCGAACCGAACGCCTCTCCGTACTCGCTTTTGATGACGTTTGCCCTCTCGTACACGTACGAGGCAAACTGACGCAGCGAGGAGAACTGCAGGCGCTCGGAATCCGCAAGCCCATGACGCTCGAGCATCTGACGATACGCGGTTAGCAAGTCTTGCAACGAAACGGGCTCATCGGCGGCCTCCGAACGCAGCAGGCGATCGACCAGCAGCCCGCGCTTCAGGACGATCCGCTCGCCGCCGTCGATGATCTCCGAGTCGCTGGTCGCCTGATCATGCTTCCCGTGATCTTCGCCGCCATCGGCCTCCCCCGCCGGGTTGTACGGCAACTTGCCCGACGTCGGGGCGTTGGATATCTCCTTCAGGAAACGGTACACCCGCTCGGGCTGACCCGTTTCCGCCTCGAATTGCGCGGCGTCCATGTCGTAGGTTTCGAAAATCGAAAGATAGCGCTCCTCGGCAATGAACGGGCGGGATGCCATGGTTTCGGCGATCAGCTTGACGATGATCGCCTTGTCAGGCACCTCGAAGCGCTCGGCGCACTCCTTGTTCTTTGCCCCGTCCAATCGCATGGTGACCAGCTCGCGTAGATTGTCGGGAAGCAACCTCACCCAGATATCAAGCCTGCATACCGAGAACCGAAGCGTGATGGATTTCTCGCCCGACTGCAGCAGCTCGCACCCTCCCCTGTCAAGATAATCCCTGCGGGCCAATGCCGCCGTTTTCTTCCAGGCGCCTCCATGCGGGATGGTGACCAAGATATGCGATTGGCCTTCGCCCAGGTCGCCGATGGCTACACGAGCACGCCGCCATACGCTCTCGAGCAGGGCGTTGCAGGTTTCGGGCAGCTCGTCCACCTGCTTGAGCACCTGCCACACCGCTTTCGAGTGCTGGGGCATCATGCCGTGACCGGCGGCGTTTTCGGCAAGCGCCGCTGCCGCCATGGGAGCCAGAAGCACATGCAGCTCCTCGCGGGACACGGGGTATTCCAAGCGCTCGATTTCGTTTTGCACGCTGCGCAAAACGGACAGCACCTCTTTGGAGTACTTGGAATCGAAGGATGCCAGCGGGCTTTTTTCGCCGCGGCGTTCGCGGGCCTGCTGATTGTGCAAGCGCTCGACTTGATTGAAGATCACGGCAGCGACCTGCGGAAATAGACCATACTGCTCTACCAGACCCTGCTCTCCGATGCGTTCGACATCGCCTACGGTCGGCAAGTTCAGCATGTGCAGCTTTCGAAGCGTGGGCGTCGGGACGCCCAATTGCTCGACGGGAAGGTCCGCCACCTGAGATTCCGGAGCCTGCGATATCGTCAGCCCCTCACGTTGGCAAACGGCATCGACGTCGATGATGCCGCCGTAAACGCCGAACGCGAACGCCTTCGACCGCGACAGCTCCGTAAGCGTCTTGAGTTGACGCGCGGACAGCTGGTAGGAGGGCTCGACGGCGCACAGGCGCAACGCATCGACGGCAGCAGATACGTATTCGGGCTTGACCTGTGAAGCAAGGTCCTCGTCGTCCAGCGCCGCGACGAGCTCGCGGACCGTAGTGATGCCGGCCTCCAGGAAGCGCGCCTCGCACTTCTTCGGCAAGCGCAAGGTGGCGATTCGGTCATGCGCGAACACGCGGGGAACTGTGTCCGCCACAGGCGCGCCGGAATTGCCGTCAAGCGCTTTCCCCAGGTCATCGAGCGGTTTTGCGGGCGCATCAGGCGTGTCGGGTGTGTCCTCTTCCGCCTGCAGCGTTTGCGGCTCCTGCAGGTCATCGCAAGCGGGGCCGGACGACTCCGGCGAAACCGTGGATTGCGGGGCTTCCGGTTGAACACCGGCAACAGCAGCAGCGCTATCTGCTTCATCAACGGGATTTGTTGCGGCGGTTTCCGACCAGGAATCAGCAGCAGCGACCTCAACGGCCACGGTAGCAACATCGTCGGCAACGACTTCCCCGGCTACGTCATCGGGATTCACTGCTGCCGTTTCTTGCTGGCCGTCCGCCAAGACGTCGGCGACAACGACTTCGCCAGCATCATCGCCGAAATCGGTTTCGACCGTCTCCGGCTCCGCTTCCTCGATTGCGACGTATTGCGGGGCATACGCGGCCTCGAACTTCAGCGAAAGCTGCTCTTCCTCTTCTGCATCTTCGGAAATAGGCTGCTGCGCATCTTCGCTGACGGGCTCATACGCAGGCAGCTGCGGAACCGCAGCGATGCAGGAATCCTCGGCAAGACGAACGCCGCCGATGCCGGCCTGGAGCTTGCCTGTCTCGCAAAGGCGCAAAACGGCAATTGCCAGCTCTCCGGGTTGTTCCCCTGAAAACGCCGTGCACAGGAAGGCGAAATCGTGTATGCCGCCCGTTAAGTCGAGCAGCGCGAGGACCTTCCCCTCAAGAACGTGATTATCCAACGCAAACGCCCCTAACTCGCACTATGGCGAAATCGTTCGACCGTTACGCTAATCCCATGCCGGGTTATCCTTCTGCAGCATTCTCAAGCGGTGCGGCTTAGCGCTTCATCGCGAAGGCGCTCGAGCGCTCTCGGTTGAAGCTGCCGTCCGTTTGCCGAAGTTAGGAGGGGCCGCTTCCTCGAGCCCGGCTTTTCGCGGTCGAGCCCTTCCCATGCTGCGTCATAAGGCTTTCCTGTATCGTACCCCCGAGCAGTCGCAACTCGCTGTGCAACAAAGGCCAGCGAAGCCGTCTGTTCCAGCATGCTGCTTCACCTGGGGTTACACCGGTTTGCACCGGCGTTTCCAAACCGGCAGCTGGATCACGAACCGTCCGCAAACCCGCAAAACGCATCATATTTGGCGGTTGCAAGCGGATTGGCGGCTGAATGGAACGCTGCCGGGGCCTGTCGTCTTGCCAACCCTCTACAGCACGAACACGCAAATCCGCCGGGAGCATCGCGTTCAACCGCTGCAAGCGGATCGGAGCCGTACAAGACATTGCCGAAACCCACCGTCGCCTACCTCCTTACAAGGCAGAACTGGTGTCGGAGAAGGCTGGCAGCAGCTCGTAGTCGTCATTGGCGGCGATGCCTTGGCGCACGGCGTCGTCAAGGCGGATGATCTGCAACATGCCGCCTGCCGGGTCGTCGAGCAAGCCCGTTTCGTGCAGCGATTTGCGCAGAATCTGCTTCAGCTTACCGATGGTGGAGTCGCTCCAGCTTGCCGCCTCGCGGTTGCGCACCACCAGGCTGCCGAAGTACGAGTTCATCTCGGCGGGCCCGAACCGATAGTCCCGCACCAGGAACCGCGTGGCTATCTCGACTTCCAGGAAATCGCGCATGAGGCGATACGTGCGCGCCATGGCGTACAGGTTGATCTGCGCGGCACGTTCGGGGTTGCCGGCCTCCTCGGCGAGCATGGCCTGCAGCCGCGGCTGCTCGAGCATGTTCAGGCGGCGCAAGCAGACCTTCGCGATGTTCTCCACCACCCGTAGCGTGGGGTACTGGAATATGTTCTGGGCTTTTGCGAGGTCGATGATGTCGCTATCCGACACGCCCTGCTCGCGCAGGCTAGCGACCTTGCGGATTTCCGACAACAGGAATTGCTCGCGCGTAAGCGACCCGCCGCTTGCAGGGGGCTTGACGGCCATGCGTCGCAAAGGGGTCGAGCAGGAAGCCGATTCGGATCGAGCGCTCGCATGTGACCTGACGTCCACCGGCGAATCCTTTCGTTCGTAATGGCAAATACGCAGGTAAGCAGGTGAATGCATGGAGCCGCGATGCCGCAAGCGCGCTTCGGACGGCTTTGACGCCGTTCGAAGTCGACGAACTTCGAGCATCGCACCTCGCCTGCCAGCATGCCACCGATTCCGCCGGATTTGTTGCACAACATTTGCGGGTTAAGGGAAGGGCACACGATCATCCGAAGCCCGCCAAGCCGCATGCGGAACGCGCCCGGACGCTTTGGGGACGTAGCACTAAGTGTC